>NZ_CDXDOS010000170.1:0-7379 GCF_978021245.1 Frankia sp. CoBUL1 | reverse complement strand
CCGTCACACCACGCGACCTTCGCGCAGCCCTGCGTGCCGGGTACGCATGGGGAAAGGGACGCTTCGCTCGCGCTGTGTCGCCCAGGGCGCCCCGAGTCACCCCACAGCACGTCTACAAAACGTCACCGATCACAACGTAGCGTGATCTCTGCGCGGCCCTGCGGTTGGGGCACCGGCGTGGATAGATGAGTCCTACGCGCTGGTCGACGGCCGGTGATGCGTCGCGGGTGTCGTCATCTTCGCAGGTGTCGCCTGCGGGTTTCGGCGCAACGCCGACATCAACGCGCCGCCCAGAATATTGCCGCAGGACGTGCGGTGAACGCGCGGGGAGGCATGGCATCGGCTGTGCCGACGAACCGCGAACCTCACCACCACGCCCCCTTTGGTGGGTGCGTAGGAGTCGGGATGCCCACCTTTCAGGGCGGGGAGGACGTCAGTCGCCAGCCCGGGACGCCCGCGGTGAGGGACGGTGGTTCTATGACCGACGACGACGATGACTGGGCCCCGCCGCCCGTGCCCCACGGCGACGGAGACCCGATAGCAGCCGCGGGCGAGGCGCTCAACGAAGCGGAGACCGCCCTGCGGACCTACGCCTGGATACCGGACGCGGACGAGGTCGATGCTGCCGCCGCCATCCTCCACCAGCTGGATTCCGGGCAGCATCGACCTGACGCCCCGGCCCGGTACCTCGTCCACCGGGCGCTGGACGAGACGTACCCGCAGCTGATCGCCTGGCGGCCCCGACCGCTGTACCTGTATGCGGCGGTGAAAACCGTGCAGCTTCTCGCCGCGGCACCGCCCACCCAGGAGCGTGACGATGCCACCCTCGTCGCCTGGGACCGCCTGACCGTCCTGCTCCGCGTCGTGTCCGCCACCGCGGGTGGCAGTAGCTGACATCTGCCCGGATCCGACACCTGCCCGGACCTGACACCTGCGCGACACCTTCTCGACACCTGCCCGCGCCGTCCCACCCGCACCCGGTGGCCGGCGACTGATCCGGAGGTGGCTGCCGCGATCGCCGAAGAAATAAGCTACATCGGCCCCCACCGCGGCGAGTCCGGAGGAGATGGTCGCGTTGCGTTTGGAGAGGTTGGCCCCGAAGTTGGCTCCTAGGTTGGCCCCGTGGACGGCGAGCCGGGCTGTCCGGAACCGGCCGGCGACCGCGTGCCCGGGTTGTCCGGAGCGTCACCGAGCCCCGCGCGCGAGGAGACCCGATATGGCGATCATGCTGGTCGGTGGGGTGCCGCTGCCGACAGCCCCGGCCCGGCGAGGACCCCGGTGGAGCGGGCGTTCAGGGCATACCTTGATACCCAGATGAAACAGACGCGAAGCGGAGTATCGGTGACTGACTCGACCATCATCTATACACACACTGACGAGGCTCCGGCCCTGGCGACGTACTCGTTCCTGCCCGTGGTCCAGGCGTACGCCGCGACGGCCGGGGTCAGTGTCGACAGCCGCGACATCTCCCTGGCGGGGCGGATCATCGCCAGTTTCCCCGAGGATCTCGAGGAGGCCCAGCGCATCGAGGACGCGCTCGCCGAGCTCGGTGAGCTGGCCAGGACGCCCGAGGCGAACATCATCAAGCTGCCGAACATCTCGGCTTCGATTCCGCAGCTGAAGGCGGCGATCGTCGAGCTGCAGCAGCAGGGCTATGCGCTGCCGGACTACCCGGACGACCCGAAGACCGACGAGGAGGGGGAGATCCGCGCCCGTTACGACAAGGTGAAGGGCAGCGCCGTCAACCCGGTGCTGCGCGAGGGCAACTCCGACCGCCGCGCCCCGGCCTCGGTGAAGAACTACGCTCGGGCCCACCCGCACCGGATGGGCGCGTGGACACCCGACTCGAAGACGAACGTCGCCACGATGGGCGCCGACGACTTCCGCTCCACCGAGAAGTCCACGATCATCGCCGCGGCCGGCACGCTGCGCATCGAGCTTGCGGGTGACGACGGCAGCACCACCGTCCTGCTCCCGTCCCTGCCGGTGCTGGCGGGCGAGGTAGTGGACGCGGCCGTCCTGCGGGTGGCCGCGCTGCGCGAGTTCCTCACCGCGCAGATCGCCCGGGCCAAGGCCGAGGGCGTGCTGTTCTCGGTGCACCTGAAGGCCACGATGATGAAGGTCTCCGACCCGATCATCTTCGGCCACGTGGTACGGGCCTTCTTCCCGAAGACGTTCGCCACCCACGGCGCGACGCTCGCCGCGGCCGGCCTGTCCCCGAACGACGGGCTCGACGGTATCCTCAAGGGCCTGGAATCGCTGCCCGAGGGCGCGCAGATCAAGGCCTCCTTCGCCGCGGAGCTCGCCGAGGGCCCCGCCCTGGCAATGGTCGACTCCGACCGCGGCATCACCAACCTGCACGTGCCCAGCGACGTCATCGTCGACGCCTCCATGCCGGCCATGATCCGTACCTCCGGCCACATGTGGGGCCCGGACGGCCGGGAGGCGGACACCCTGGCGGTCCTGCCCGACTCGAGCTACGCCGGCATCTACCAGGTCGCCATCGACGACTGCCGGGCGCACGGCGCCTACGACCCCGCGACGATGGGCTCGGTGGCCAACGTCGGCCTGATGGCGCAGAAGGCCGAGGAGTACGGCAGCCACGACAAGACCTTCGAGATCCCCACCACGGGCACGGTGCGGATCGTCGACCAGACCGGCACCGTGGTGCTGGAGCAGGCGGTCGCCGCCGGCGACATCTTCCGCGCCTGCCAGACCAAGGACGCGCCGATCCGGGACTGGGTGAAGCTCGCCGTCGCGCGCGCCCGCGCCACCGGTGACCCGGCGGTGTTCTGGCTCGACGAGAACCGCGCCCACGACGCGAGGCTGATCGAGAAGGTCCGGGCGTATCTGCCCGGGCACGACACCTCCGGGCTGCGGATCGAGATCAAGGCTCCGGTCGACGCGATCGCGTTCTCACTGGAGCGGATCCGCCGCGGCGAGAACACGATCTCAGTCACCGGCAACGTGCTGCGTGACTATCTGACCGACCTGTTCCCGATCCTGGAGCTCGGCACGAGTGCCAAGATGCTCTCGATCGTCCCGCTCATGAACGGTGGCGGCCTGTTCGAGACCGGCGCCGGCGGCTCCGCGCCCAAGCACGTCCAGCAGCTGCTCAGGGAGAACTACCTGCGCTGGGACAGCCTGGGCGAGTTCCTGGCGCTCGCGGCCAGCTTCGAGCAGTTCGCGCGGACGACGGGCAACGCGCGTGCCCAGGTGCTCGCCGACACCCTCGACCGCGCGACCGCCACCTTCCTCAACGAGGACAAGTCGCCCAGCCGCCGGCTGGGTGGCCTCGACAACCGCGGCAGCCATTTCTACCTGGCGCTCTACTGGGCGCAGGAGCTGGCCGCGCAGACCGGCGACCCCCGTCTCGCGGAGGCGTTCGCCGGTCTCGCCAAGACGCTCGCCGACCAGGAGAAGGCGATCGTCGACGAACTGATCGCGGTCCAGGGCTCGCCGGCTGACATCGGGGGGTACTACCAGCCCGACCCCGTCAAGGCCGCGGCCGTCATGCGTCCGTCGAAGATCTTCAACGAGGCCATCGCCAGCCTCGGCTGACGAGACCCGAGCGAGGGTCCCACGCCAACGAGGGGGATCCCACGCGATAACGCGATGAGAGGGGAGGGCCCCGGACCCCGGAGGCCGGGGCCCTCCCGTCGTCGACTGCTGCCATGCCGTGACTCCGTGTAGCGCAATGGCCTCCACCTGTCGCGGCGGAACTTCGCTCCAACGATGAACCGAAACATGTCCGTTGAGGTTCATGGGCGGCGCCTAGCGTCAGCCGGGTAGCTGAGCGATTTTCCGGGCCAGTCAGTGACATTGAGCAGGGTTCCGGGCTGGTCGGTGATGACGACGCGCTGGAGTTGATCAGATCCCGGTTGTCGGGCCTGTCGCCGGCGGAGCGGCGGGCCGCCGATGCGGTGCTGCCGGCGCTGCTGGAGGTCCTGGACATCTCGTGACCCGGGCCGGCCGGGCCCTGATGTGACGCGTCCCCGCCGCCGGGCGATGCGGGCGAACGCCGCGGCCCGGCCGCTGCGGCCCGGCCGGCCCCGCCAGCCCGGCCAGCTACTTCGGCCACTCCGGTGATGCGCGGCACTGCCGGGAGGGTCCGTCGCCGAACGGCACTCCGGTCCACCGGCCATGACTCCCCCGTCGCGCCCCGACGTCCGATGGTTCCCTTGCCCCATCGCATCCTGTCACGCTTATCTAACTCCACTGCATGATTGGTGGATTGGCGGGACCGGGCCGATCGTCCGCGGGTCGCCACCAGGGCCCGCCGGGCGGAACGGCGAGGCGGCGGCGCGGAGCGGCGAGGCGGAGCGGAACTCAGCCGGCGCCGGGCACCGTGACGTTCTTCTCCGTGAAGCCGAAACCGGCCTGTCCGGCGGTCTGCTGGAAAGCGGTGAAGAGGTTCTCCTCGGAGTTGATGTCGGCATCCGTCGCGGTGCCGTTCTTCAACTTCCCGGTGAGGGTGTTGAACTTGTCGCTGATTGACTGCACCGCGTTGCACAGTGACGGGTTGGCCAGGGCGAACTTCTTGGCGACCTTGAGTTCGTGGACGGTGAACACGCCGGCGACCGCGGCCTTGGCGTAGGTACGTTTCCGTTTCGGGGCTCCGGATCGGAAGCCGCCGTTCTTCGCCGGCTTGTAGATGTACCGGTGGAAGGCCCCGAGTGCGAGGCCCGCGTGCACCGCGAACCGTGTCTTGGCGAAGGCCCTGCTGTTGCCGGCCGTCGGGCAGGCACCGCTGTACTCGGAGTCGTCGTCGGTGCCCGTCGAGCTGGATGCCGTGGCGCCCTGCACGGTCTTGGAGCCGCCGTTCGAGGAGCTGCACGCCCCGAGCAGCACGGCCGGGAGCAGCGCCACCAGCAGGACGATTCCCCATCGTGATGCGCGGCCCGCCGGTCTGGCGATCATCGAAGACATCCACTACCTACTTTCGACAGCGTTCGCCGGCATCGCGGATGTCCGGCGAACGATCTACGGCGTTACGCGTGCGATGGGTGACTCTAGACGAGTAGGCCCTGGATCGGAGCGAATGGGGCAGACGGGCCGGTGGGCAGGCAGGCAGGCGGGCGGACGGCGCCACAACGGGGTTTCGGGTCAGCGTTCGCTGCCGGTGACAGGTGTGCTGCGGGCCTCGGCCGGGACGGACCGGGCCGCGGGGTGGACCCGCCCGGCCGGCCCCGCGGCGAAGGCCTGCAGCAGGGTGGTGGTGACCTGGGTGACGAACCGCTGCACCGGCTCCCCTTGGGTGCCCGGCCCGCAGACATCGAGCAGGGCGCACACCCACGCGCTGGTGCCGGCGTCGAAGACACCGGCCCCGGACGGCGCCGTGTAGTAGCTGACGTCGGAGTAGTCGGCCTGACCGTGGCAGGCCACCGGCGAGTGGGCCAGCACTTCGATCATCTGTGGCGTCGGCCGGTTGGGATCGACGCGATCATATTCGGATCCGATCATGCCCGGGATCCGGCTGCCCGCCGCCAGCCCCGTGCCGGCCAGCAGCCAGTGACCGGGGTTGGTCACCACCAGGTCGGCGTGCACCGGGTTGCACTGGTACATGCCGCCGGTGAGCGAGCTCTCCGGGTCGGCGTTCGGCGGCGACGGCCAGTTCGCGGTGATCTGACTGTTGTCCCGCCCGTACAGGGGGTCCTCGTTGGCGACCTTGTAGCCCGTTTCCAGCCGGTCGGGCCCATGGGGCGTGGGCGCGAGCCGGATCCGGCGGTACACGGCGTTGGCGCCGAGGAAGGCGATGTTCGCCCCGGCGTCCCGGGCGGCGGTCAGCGTCGCCCGCATCCGCGGCGAGTAGTACTCGTCGTGCCCCAGCGAGATCACCGCGCGGGCACCGTCGAACAGCCGCGGCTCGGCATGCAGGTCGATGTCGGTGGCATAGGCGAGCGGCAGGCCGAGCCGCTCTGCCAGCGTCACCAGGGGCGCCTCGTTCCCGGTGAAGTCCGCGGCACCGTCGCCGTAGCCGTAGGGCCGGTCGAACGAGACGACGCGGGCGCGGTCGGCGAAACCCCGCAGCCCGTGGTAAAGGCTGTAGCCTCCCCAGGCGTTGTACGCCTGCCAGGTGGTGACCGAGTTGAGGATCACGATCCTGCCCTGCGCGGACGGGCTGCGCACCGTCAACGGCACGTACGACTGGAATCCGTTGCTGCTGTCGAGGCGGAACAGGTAGTCGCCCGGCGGCCACGTCGCCGTGTCGAAGGTCATGGTCGGGGCCCACGACGCGGCCGACACGGTGTTCGTCGTCGCGTTCATCGCCGCCGACGGCTGGACCCGGCCGGGCAGCTCCTCCCGCCGGGTGATGAGCCGGCAGGTGTGGCCGCCGTACCAGCCGATCCGGAACACCGAGACGGCGAGCCGGCTCGCCGTGGTGGAGGCGAACAACCGTACGGGCTGACCGGGGTCGACGCCGACCCGGTCCAGCCAGCCCTCGACCGCGTGGCCCTCGCCGAGCCGGGCCAGCCCGCAGTCGGCGCCGGGCCGGGCGTTTTCGGCCTTGACGTCGAACCCGGCGGGCGTGTCCGGCTCCGTGGGTCTCCCGGACCCGCCCGACGCGTCGGTACCGGCCGACGGCCGGTTACCCGCCGCGGGCGATGAGCCGTCACAACCGGTGCCGACCAGCCCGATCAGGCCGACCAGCGCGACGGCCGTCAACGCGACACGGGGTGACACGGGACGGGATCGCGCGGCGCCCGACTGGACGATGCCGGAGGGGACGATGCGGCCGCCGGTCGGGCGCCTGTCCTGCCGCGACCACCACGCAACCCGCAGTCCCGACGCAATCTGCGATCGCAAGCCGCCCCCGTCCCTACCCGATCTTCACCTCGCTCCCGTGCCGGACCGCTATCCGATCGACCTGATGGCTCAGTGCGAGGACGTGGCGGGTCAACCGTAGCCGCAGGCCCGGGGGGCCCGCCCAGCGCGCTGTGACCCTGTCCTGCGCCGTGACCCTGTCCTGCGCCGTGACCTGCGCTGCGTCGAGGCACCCGTGATGCGTCGGGCACCTACTATGACCGGATGGTTGCGAGGCCGGAGGACGGCGTGAGCTGTCAGGCGCTGACCCCGGTCTTCGCGCTGCTGGGGAAGCGGTGGAGCGGTCTGATCATCAGTACGCTGATGGCCGGCCCGGCGAGGTTCTCCGAGATAGCGAAGCTGGTGCCGGGGGTGAGCGAGCGGATGCTGTCGGGCCGCCTCACCGAACTCGTCCAGGCCGGCCTCGTGGAGCGTGAGGTTCTCAAGGGGCCGCCGGTGGCGACGCGTTATCGGCTCACCCCGCGGGGCGAGGGGCTGCGCACGGCGCTGCACGAGCTGGAGGTGTGGGCGCAGGAGCATCTCGTCGCGCGCGGGGAGCCGCCGTGTCCCAGGAC
>NZ_CDXDOS010000169.1:0-7406 GCF_978021245.1 Frankia sp. CoBUL1 | reverse complement strand
CCGACCCAGAGCGTCGGGGGCAGTCCGGTCAACCGCGCGAGCTGATCCGGGTCGGAATCCCCGGCCCGGCGCCGACGGCGCCCCCGCTGCACCTCGATCACCGGGCGGATCGCGCCCAGCAGCAGGAAGCACGCGATGTACGCGCCGAATCCGGCGCACACGGTCTGCGGCGCGAACCAGGAGACCGCCAGGATTCCCGCGGTACTCCCCAGCACGGACAGGGCCCCGAAACCGTTGCGGATCACGACCAGCATCGCCAGCAGCAGCGCCACGCACAGCTGTAGCAGCAGACTCGTCCGGCCGGTGGCCAGCAAGCCCGCGGCTCCGAGACCGAGCAGAGACGGTGTCGTGTAGCCGGCGGCGACGGTCACGATGACACCTGCACCGGTCGGCCGTCCGGAGGACACGGTCACTCCGGAGGTGTCCGAATGCAGCCGAACGCCGGCCAGGCGGCGCCCCGTCGCGACCGCGGCCAGGGCATGTCCGCCTTCATGCGCAATTGTTATCATATGTCTAGATATCGGCCATAGGCGGTCGCTGAGTACCGTCAGGGCCGCCAGAATCGCGGCAACGACGAGCACCCATTGCGGCGCCGCCGGCTGCGCCGCAATGCTCCGGCGCAGAATCTCCATTTCCGTCGTCTCTCCCTCATCCGCGCGGTTGGTCCCGCTCCTCCACAGACGCCTGATAAGAACATCATCGATCCTGCCCCCGCCCCACGCGACGTTGCCTTCCGGTGAAACCGGACCGCGGTATCGCCGGGCATCCACGACGACCGGCGTCAGGGGGTGGGGGTAAGGTCGTGTCGCATTCGGCACACCGGGGAGACCGCGAGGAACATCGAGGAGTGGCCCGTCGTGGCGGAGTACGTCTACCGGCCGGTGGTCAGCATGGTGCGGGGACTTTTCGGCGCACTGCGCCTGCGTCTCGACATCCAGGGCACGGAGAACATCCCGGCATCGGGTGGCGGCATCGTCCTGATCAATCACGTCTCGTACCTGGACTTCGCGCTCGCGGGTCTGCCGTTCTGGATCGCGGAGCGTCGGCTGGTCCGGTTCATGGCCAAGAAGGCCGTCTTCGACCACCGGATCAGCGGGCCGCTCATGCGCGGCATGCACCACATCCCGGTCGACCGAGAGGCCGGCGCAGCGTCTCTGCGCCACGCCCTCGACGCGCTGCGCGCCGGGGAACTCGTGGGCGTCTTCCCCGAGGCGACGATCAGTCCGAGTTACTGTCTGGCGACATTCAAGACCGGGGCAGCCCGGATGGCCGCTCACACGAAGGTGCCGGTGATCCCGGTGATCCTCTGGGGCAGCCAGCGCATTTTCACCAAGGGGCGGCCCTTCAGACTGCGGGACGCGATCGGTGTCCGCGTCTCGATCACGGTGGGCAGGCCCGTCCAGCCCACGGAACTGGGTAAGGGCCGCGACGGCACGGCGCTGCTGGAGAAGGTGATGAACGAGCTGCTCGACGACGCGCAGCGCCGCTACCCGCGACCCACGCCGGGCGAGCCGGACTGGTGGCTGCCCGCGCATCTCGGTGGCTCGGCTCCTGATCGGCCGGCCGATCAGGACGCCGCCGAGCAGAGCACCTCCGAGGAATCCGGCCAGAGCTGACAGATCCCCGTCGGAATCCTTACCGACCGACGATCTCGCGGACGGCCCTGCGCTGTTACCGTGCGTTATTCAAGGAAGTACTCACCCACGAACACCGCCCCGGGACGGCGGCGGCCCGGACGGCAACCGGTACCGGGTCAGCAAAGCAGCCCGGCGCGCGGGGTGCAGGTTCGCCCGGCTGACGTCCCCGCCGTAATGCTCGACGACGCGGTCGTCCATCACCCGAAACCATACCGGCGGGAGATACGCCGCGAGCAGGAGCGTGGCGTACCCCGCCGGTAGCTGGGGAGAGGCCTCGAAGGACCGCAGTGCCTGGTAGCGCCGGGTCGGGTTGGCGTGGTGGTCGCTGTGTCGCTGCAACTGGTAAAGCGCCAGATTGCTGATCACGGCATCGCTGTTCCAGCTGTGCCGGGGATCGACCTTCTCATAACGCCCGCTCGGAGTCAGCTCCCGGGCCAGGCCGTAGTGCTCGATGTAGTTGACCCCCTCCAACAAGGTGAACCCGAAGGCCGCCTGGGCGGCGAGGAAGACGAGTACAGCCGGCCCGAACTCGACGGCCAGCGCCAGGAACAACACCGCGGTGAGCAACCAGCCGAGCACGACCTCGTTGCGCACCGACCAGACCCGTCGGCCGCGCAACCGTAGCCGGGCGGCTTCCAGCGACCAGGCGGAACGCAGACTGCCGACGACGGTCCGCGGCCAGAACCGCCAGAAGCTCTCCCCCAACCGGGCGCTCGCCGGGTCCGCCGCCGTCGCTACCCACACGTGATGGCCCCGGTTGTGCTCTACGGAGAAGTGACCGTACGCGGCCGGCGCCAGCATCAACCTCGCCAACCAGCGCTCGAAAATCCCCCGCTTGTGGCCGAGCTCGTGCGCGGTGGTGATACCCACCCCGGTCACGGTGCCGACCGACACCACCACGCCGATCCGGGCGGACCACGACAGGTCGCCGTTCGTCCAGGCCGAGGCGCCCAGCAGCAGGCCGACGGCCGCCAGCGGCGGGTAGAGATACGTGCACCGGCGGTAGTAACGGTCGGCCTCCAGCGCGGCCCGGATCTCCTCCGGTGGATTGACCGGATCCGGCGGTGTGGTCATGTCGAGCAGCGGAACCAGGACGAAGACGAAGAGCGGGGTGATCCACCAGTGCAGCTCGACACCCGTCCGATGCCACAGGCCGTATCCCACGATGGCCAGCAACGGAACGATGATCGCGGTGAGCCACATGTACCGCTTGCCGTCCCGCCAGGCGAGGCCGCCGGGCGCGGTGAGAACAGGTGCCGCCATCGGTACCTCCGATTTGCCGGCCGGACCGCCGACCAGCGCCGACCGCCACCGCGGGGCGAAAACCCCTGACGGCGCACGATAACTCGACAGTGAGCCTGCCACGTGTCATATACTGGGACAACAGAACGCCGGTCACATCGAGGAGCAGGACCCGTGCAAACAGGTGGCGTGACGCCGTCGCCCGCGGGCCGGCGCTCCCGTTCGATGACCGACTCGCCCCCCTGGATCGGTGGGGTGATGGTCGGCACTCTGTTGCTGTCCACCGTTGTTCTGATCACGTATACGCTGCTTCCCCTGCCCGGCCAGGAACGTCTGGGTGCGGGCAACTACGTCCTCGCCGCCGTGCTGTTCGCCGCCAACATCCTGCTGCCTCGGCTACTGCGATGGCATCGGCGCCGCCGAAACCACCGGCCATGATCCATCCGCGCGCCGGTCCCCGCCCCAAGCCGGCCACGTGGCCTGTCCCACGCCCGGCGCATCCCAGCGCCTTCCGGGAACCCCGGCTGCCACGATGGCCGAATGTCCGCACTGATCGTGCTCTTGGTCGGACTGGTGGCGGGCATCGGGGTCCGGCACCGCGGACGACTGCCCGCGGACACCGCCCACGTGATCAACGTCTGGCTGCTGGACGTGGCCCTGCCCGCTCTGACGCTGCGCGCCATGCATGGCATCGTCTTCCCGCCGAACCTCGCGCTCGTCATCGCCGCGCCCTACCTGCTCTTCGTCCTGACGACGGCTGGCTACGTGCTGGCCGGACGAGCGTTGCGGATGCCGCGGGAGGTCGTCGTCGCCCTGATCGCCACGACCGCGGTGGCGAACACGAGCTTCGTCGGCATCCCGATGGTGACCGCCTTCTTCGGCGCGTCGTCGGTCCCGGTTGCCGTGCTCGTGGATCAGCTCGGTTCCTTCCTACTGCTAAACACGGTGGTCCTCGGGACGGTCACGATCAGTGCCGGCGCATCGCTTTCCCGCGCCGAGCTCGCCCGTCGGGTCCTCACCGCTCCGGCGCTGATCGCCTTGGTGGCCGCGCTCGTCCTGCGGCCGGTGACCTTCCCGGGCTGGCTGAACGCCGCGCTGGGGTCGCTCGGTGGCACCCTCACCCCGCTCGCCCTGTTCTCCATCGGTCTGCAACTCCAGGTGCGTGCGGTCCGGGTGCGGTGGCGAGAGCTGGCCCTCGGCCTCGGCGTCAAGCTGGTCGCCGCGCCCGCGCTCGTGGTGGGGATCTACGCGCTGACGGGGACCGTCGGAGATCACGACGTGCAGGTGGCCCTCTTCGAGGTGGCGATGCCCCCGATGGTCGCCGGCGCACTCATCGCCGCCCGTCACGAACTCGCGACACCGTTGCCGAGCCTGCTGGTGGGAGTCGGGGTTCCGCTGTCGTTCGTGAGCCTGGTGGTCTGGGCGCTGCTCCTCGGGGCCTGAGGAGGTGGGGGGCCTGAGTCGTGCTCGTCCTCCAGCGGGGTCACCGCTGTGGCGGGCGCCCGGCGTGCTGGTCACACCCCACGTGGGCGGGTTTACCATGCGTGCGGCGCACCGGGCGGCACCTCCCACGAGGGCGCGCCGTCGGCGCACGGGGCGAGATGTGTGTCCGCGATGGCGGAGAAATCGCCGAAGAACTTGATTTCCAGCCGCTCGCGACAGACACCTCCCTTGCCGTCCGGCGCGAGACGCAGAAAGTACAGCACGCTCGTACCTCCGGCAGCCGGCCGGTCATGCGGGTTGTAGCCGCCACCGTCCCAGTGGAACTCGGCCCGGGTCCGCAACACCCAGCGCAGTCCCTCGATGATGATCGGATTTGGGTCCGGCAGCCGCATCGCGAAGTGCCGCTCGAGCTCGAACACGCGTTCCTGCTCGATGAGCCCGGCCGGTAGTCCAGGTGTCCGCCGGAGCATGAAGATCTCCAACGTGCGGTCCGCGCCCGCATCGGACCGCAGCGCGGCGTGGGTGAGACGCACGTCGAGCAGCTCTGCGCGCACCGCGTAGCGCTCGGCCAGCCGGGCCTTCACGATGACGCTGGGCACCAGCGCGCTCGGCCGCACTCCGAGAGCGGGCAACGCCGCGAGCGCGGCCTCGAAGTCGTCCACGGCGATCAGCAGCGCCGCGTGGTCCAAGACGCAGTACCGTGCCACCAGATCGACGAGGGCCGCCGCCTCGTCAAGGCCGTCGAACAGGCCGGCGAGGAGACCCTCGGCGCGCACACGGCCTCAATCCGGCGCACGTCGACGGCGTCCAGACCGCTACCAGGCCGTCCGAGGTCGGGATGCCCCGGTGAGGCCGTGAATCCCTGCGCTTCGATCATCCCGTGCCGCCTTCCGCCGCGCGGATGTGCATGACGACCGGACACACCACGCCGATTCGTCCAGTCGGGTTCCTGCTCAGTCGGGTCCGGCCACCTTAGGCCGCTGGGCCTGGTCACCACGGCAGATCCGGCCCCGGAGCGTTCCTGGCAGCCTAGCGGGATTGAGATAACAGCCCGTCATCACCCACCGGCGAATCGCTCCTTACCGGTAAAATTGTCGCATCGCCTGTGTGACGAGGCTCGCTGGCACCCCCGGGCCGCGACAGGCCCGTGGAACAAGCCGGTGGAATGAGGAGGCGCGCGCCACGCTTCTTCCTGAGGACGGACGCGACCCGTGGCGTAAGGAGGACCTCAACCCGTGCTTGATCCCGATGCACTTTACGATCTTGCCGAGGACCTGGCCGGCGGTTCGATCGATCTCGGCCGTCCCGTCATGCTGGAGGCGATGACCGGGGTGGTCGACGCTGGCAGCGCGGTCAGCCTGGCCGGCGAGCACCTGATGACCGCGCTCGACCACCAGCTGCTCGCCACTTTCGACATCGACCAGTTGCTCGACTACCGGTCCCGCCGGCCGACCATGGTCTTCTCCGAGGATCGCTGGGAAAGCTACGAGGATCCCGTCCTCGCGCTGTACCTGTTGCGGGACGAGGCGGGCACTCCGTTCCTGCTGTTGGCCGGGCCCGAGCCAGACCTGCAGTGGAAGCGGTTCACGGTGGCGCTGCGAGGCCTCGTGGCCCGGCTCGGCGTCCGTCTGACGGTCGGGCTGAACGCGATTCCGATGGCGGTGCCGCACACCCGCCCGTCGGTGGTGAGCGCGTACGCGACCCGTAAGGACCTCATCGTGGGGTACGAGCCCTGGCTGCGCCGGCTACAGGTCCCCGGCAGCGCCGGCCACCTGCTGGAATTCGAGCTCGGGCGGGAAGGCCGGGATGCGATGGGTTTCGCCGCTCACGTCCCGCACTACCTGGCGCAGACGACCTATCCGGCGGCCACCGAGGTCCTGCTGACCTCGGTGTCGAAGGCGACCGGGCTCCTGCTCCCGCTGGACGGGCTGCGCTCCGCCGCGGTTGCCATCCAGGACGAGGTCGACAGCCAGATCGCCGGGGGCGGTGAGGCCGCCGCGCTGGTCAGCGCCCTGGAAGAGCAGTACGACGCCTACCAGCGCGGACGGCGCGGGCCGAGCCTGCCGGCCGCGGACGACGTCCAGCCGCTGCCGACCGCCGACGAACTCGGCGAGGCCTTGGAGCGTTTCCTCGCCGAGCAGACCGAACCGGACGGTCCCACCCCGAATCCCTGATCCCGAATCCCTGACTCGGGTCAGGGATTCGGATCCCACCAGCCTGACCGGCCCGCCCTCCGCGGGCCGCCCTCCGCGGGCCGCCCTCCGCGGGCCGCTGTGGAGTGGACCGGTCCCGTGCGCGTGGATTGCGCACGGGTCGAGCCGTCGATCGACCAGACGTGAAGGTGGCGGCGCAGGAAAGCCCACACCACCGATGATCAGTCTTTCTATACCATGATCCGAACGCGGTCCGGATGCGGTTGCATTTAAATTGTGGAAGTAGCTTCTGGTCACCTATGCCAGACCGGGCCAACCGATTGGCTGTACTATTTCGATCCGCTACTCGGAGAGCCAGCCCAGGACGCCTGACAATCGTCTCACTTGATGATCCAGTGACGGAGAGAATCGGACGATGAATCTGCCCGAGACGTCCACATGACCGCATCCCCCGCCGGACCGGTGCCCACCGCGGCCGGTTCGACGCCGCTCGAGACCACGGACAGCACGGACCCAGCTGATAGCACGGACCCAGCTGCCGGCACCGACCTGGCCGCCAGCGCGACGCCTGCCGGTCCGGCGGCACCGGCAAACCCGGCGTCACCGCGCGATTCGGAGCCGACCGTCGATCCTGCGCAGACAGCCGATTCCGGGAATCCCGTACCCGCCGTGGCCCCGCCGGCCGGCGCCTCGGCGGCCGGCGCCACCATGCGCGAGCGGTACCGCTACCTGCGTAAACCAATGCGCACCGCCCTGTTGGCAGTGCATGTGCTGGTGAGTGTCGGCTGGAATGGCGTGGCGTTCGCGCAGCTCGTCCTGGCTTCGACCGCAGCGGCCGATGCCGGTCTTCGGCACTCCGCATATGAGCTCATGCACGTCGTTGACCAGGTCCTCAATATCCCGCTCGCTCTACTCGCCCTGACCACCGGTG
>NZ_CDXDOS010000168.1:0-7441 GCF_978021245.1 Frankia sp. CoBUL1 | reverse complement strand
GCGATGTCCGGTGCTGGGGCCGGTCGGGGGTGGCCGTTGCTGGTCCTGGACGGCGACGGCGCCCTGATCACCAGCTTTCCGCACGTGGAGCTCCCCGGCGGCGACGGGCTGCTCCTGGCCGGGCCGGTGCTGGACGTGGACAGCAACCGCGCTGTGCAGGTAAGGGTCCGGCCGGTGGAGGACGGGCCGTTGCTGCCCGCGGCGGTGGCGGCCACGGCACAGGACGGGGTGGCCACGGTGACGGCGCACCCCCGGACCTGCCCGCCGGGGAACACCCGGCTGGCGTTTCTGCTTGGCCGGTACATCCACGGGGACCGGGTGGCGGCCGGGGTGAACGTGCCGGTGGTCACGGTCGGCTGTGCGCTACGACCCGAAGAGTTCGGGGGGCGGCATCATGCCGGTGTCGCATCGGGTCCGGCTGCCGGACGGACGGGGCCGGTGGACTGTAGCCGGCCGCGCCCCCACGCCCTGCCCGGGCACTCCGCACGGAAGAAGACTCCGATCCCCCGGCACGGACACTACGTTGACGTTGCGACTTCGGCTTTGATCTTGCGGGAAAAGGCGCGACCTCGACCGCGACCCGACTTTTACCAGCCTGCATTCTGCAGTCATACCCATTGCAGTCACCGTGCGCGACGTACCGGAAGACGTACGTGACACACTCGCGCAGTACGCTCGCCAGCAAGGCCAGTCACTGCAGGCGTTCCTGCTCGGAGTACTCACCCGACAGGCCCGGTATGCCCGAAACCAGCAGGTCCTCGCTGCGGTGGAAGACGAACTCGCGGCGGGCGGCGGCGCCGGCGCGGATGCTCCAGCCGCCGCCGACGTGCTGGCAGCAGCCCGCGCCATGCACGTCGAGGCGACATCAACGGACGAGCCAGGAGCGCACGGTTCCGGATGGTCGTAGTGGACGCTTCCGTGCTCGCCAACGCCCTCGTCTACGCCGACGCCCGACTCGCCCGCACCGCCACCCGCTACTGCACCATCCACCTCGTCGAATAGGCGCGTGTCTCACGTCGGGTATTGCTCTAAGGGCTAAGCACAGACGAGCAACCGAACCGGCGCCAGCGGCCCGCGGTACGCACCGGGACGCAGGTGCAATGGGATGGCAGTTGCCACCATGCCGCATTGATCGTTTTCGTCTATCGTCGCGGAACATGAACAGCGGCCACGAGCATGAGCTCCCCACCCAAGGGCACGGGCACGGCGGGCACCCGCACGGCGGACGGCATGACCACCACGCGAGCGGGCGGTGGACGCGGCTTCGTCACGGCCTGTCAGACCTGGCCGGAGGGCACAGCCACGACCCGGCGGACCAGATCGACGACGCGTTGGAAGCCGACACCGCCGGCCGCCGCGCCCTCCTGATCAGCCTGGCCGGTCTCGGGCTGACCGCCGCCCCGCAAGCCGCCGTCGTGGCACTGTCCGGATCGGTCGCGCTCCTCGGCGACACCCTGCACAACGTCGCCGACGCGCTCACCGCGGTCCCCCTGCTCATCGCCTTCACCGTGGCGCGCCGCCCGGCCACCGCCCGGTTCACCTACGGCTACGGCCGCGCCGAGGACCTCGCCGGCCTCGCCGTCCTCACGATGATCGCCCTGTCGAGTGCGCTCACCGCCTGGGCCGCGATCGACCGCCTCCTGCACCCCCAGCGCGTCGGCCATCTGGGAGCGGTCGCCGTGGCCGGGCTCGTCGGCTTCCTCGGCAACGAGATCGTCGCCCGCTACCGCATCAGGGTCGGCCATCAGATCGGCTCCGCCGCCCTCGTCGCCGACGGCCTACACGCCCGCACCGACAGTCTCACCGGCCTCGCGGTGCTCCTCGGCGCGGCCGGTGTCGCGGTGGGCTGGCACTGGGCCGACCCCGCCATCGGCCTGGCGATCACCCTGGCGATCCTCGGAGTCCTGCGCTCCGCCGCTCGCGTCGTCGGGGCCCGGCTCATGGACGCCGTCGACCCCGCCGTGGTCGCCGAAGCCACCAGAGCGCTCCTGCACACCGAGGGCATCGAGGCCGTCCGCGAACTGCGGCTGCGCTGGATCGGCCACACCCTGCGCGCCGAAGCCGACGTCACCGTCGATGCGAACCTGACCCTGACCGCCGCTCACGACCTCGCCCACGCCGCCGAAGCCCACCTGCTGCGCCGCATCCGCCGCCTGTCCGCCGCTACCATCCACACCAGCCCCACCCACCACCACGCCGCCACGACGGTCCCCTAAGCCGCACCGCCGATCACGCTTGGTCACGGCGCCGCCGGATCAGTGCCCCGTGCCCAACTCAGTGCCCCATGCTCAGCCCGCCGTCCACGGGGATCAGCGCACCGTTGATGTAACCGGCCTGCGGGGAGGCGAGGAAGGCGACGAGGGCTGCGACGTCCTCGGCCTCACCCATGCGGCCACCGGGGACGCCGGCGGTGAGCTGCTCCCGCTGCGCCTCGGTCAGCGCGTCGGTCATGTCGGTCCGGATCGGCCCCGGAGCGACCACGTTCGAGGTGATGTTGCGCGGAGCCAGCTCGCGGGCGAGGGAACGGGCAAAGCCGATCAGGCCGGCCTTGGACGCCGCGTAGTTGGACTGGCCGGGGCCGCCGACGGAGGCGACGACGGAGGAGATGAAGATGAGCCGACCACGACGCAGCCGCATCATCGGCCGGGAGGCACGCTTGGCCACCCGGTAGGCACCGAGCAGGTTCGTGTCCACGACCTCCTGGAACGCATCCTCGCTCATCGTCGCCAGCAGGGTGTCCCGCACGATCCCGGCGTTGGACACCACGATCTCCACCGGCCCGAGCTCGGCTTCGACCTCCGTGAACGCCTTGTCGACGCTCTCACTGTTGGCGACATCCAGACGGACACCCAGCATCCCCGCGGGGGCGGTGCCCCCGCGGCTGGCGACCGCGACCCGCTCACCCGCGGCCGTCAGGGCGGCGGCGCAGGCGGCGCCGATCCCCCGATTACCACCTGTTACCAGTGCGACACGACCCTCATTTGCGCCCATGGGTCGGATGGTAGCGGCCACCGCGTCGAATCCCGGTGTCCGCCGACGATGAGGCCTCAACCGCCGGCCGGCATCGGCTCGGCCACCCTCGCGGTCCTCCCTGGTGTCGCCCCGAACCGGTCACGCGGACCGGTCGCACGGGCGGGACGATCCGGGGGGACGATGCGCACATGCGTCTGATGATCCGAGTTCAGCCGGGCGCCGGGCGGACCGCGGTGGGCGGGCGGCGCGAGGACCCGCTGCACGGCCCGCTGCTGATCGTCCGGGTCACCGAGCCTGCCGTCGACGGCCGGGCCACCGAAGCCGCCCTGCGGGCCCTGTGCGCGGCGCTGCGGGTGCGCCGGGGAGATGTCCGGCTGGTCCGCGGCGCGACCAGCCGGGTCAAGGCCGTCGAGGTCGAGGTGGCAGCGGTCGACGAGCCCGCGCTCCGGATCCGGATCGACGAGCTCGGCCGGGACGGCTGACCGCCGGGGCGGCAGTCCCGCCGCGGCGAGTCCCGCCGCGGCGGTCCTGGCAGGGCGGTCCCGGCATCACCGGGCTGACGCACGACGGCCAACGCCACCGCGATGGAAAGCGGATGCTGAAATGGTACGGCCACCGTGGTGAAGGTGGGATACCGACGCGGACACACCATGTGACGGCGACGGGCGCCGCCGATCCGGCCGGCGGCGCAACCTCCGACCGGCACCGCACCACCGCACGTCCGGACTTTGGGAGGTCGGAGTCGTGGGACGTAGGCCGGTCATGCGCAGGCCCGATGTCAGACCGGTGGAGGCTGCGCACACGCGCTCCGACCGGGGGGAGATGATCATTACACCAGACGACGCCGCGGGGCCGGTCCCGGCCCGGTCCGTGGATCCGCCCGTGCCGGGGACCGACGGTCGGGTCGCCCACGACGACCGGGTCACCCACGACGACCGGGCCGAGGGCGGCGGTCCGCCGGGAGACGCCAGCCCCCCGACCGGACCGGCGAACGGAGACGACGTCGTGGGAACCCAGACCTCGCCGGCCGCGGCCCGGGCCATCCCCGGGCCCCCAGACCCAGCCATGCCAGACCCAGCCATGCCGGGGCCGCCCGGTGGCGTACTCGACCTCGCCGCGCTGGCCGCCGTGGAACGGCGGCTGCGGAGCGTTGCGTCCCGGATCATCGACGGGGACGAACGCGCCGGGCAGCGGCCCGCGGTCGCCGCCGAGTCGGAACGGGCGGCCGTGGCCTCGGTGTCGAGCATCGCCACGGTGCTGTGGTTCGACGCCCTGCGCGCCGAGGACCGCGTCAGTGTGACTCCACGCGCCGCCCCGCTGATCCATGCCGTTCATCACGTCCTGGCGCACGCCAGGCCGACGGCCGAGAAGACCACGGCCGCATCGCCCGTCCCCGCCGTCTACCGGCTCCCCCACGTCCGGCCGGGTGAGATCCGTCCGAACGGAGTCCGTTCCGGGCCCGATGGTCGGCCGTTGCGTGCCCTCGGCGCCGGCAACATCGGACCGAGCGGGACGGTCTGGGCGGCGTTGGCACGCCGTTATGCCGGGGAACGCTTCGACCGGACTCCCCAGGGTCGGCAGATCTGTCTGATCGACTACTCCGAGCTGCACGACCCGACCGTCTGGGAAACGATCACCGATGAGCGGGTCGCTCATCTCGGCGAGCTGTTCTGGGTGGTGACGGTGTCCGGCTCCGCGCCGGCCGGACCGGTCGGCGGCATCGGCAAGCCCGCCCGCGCGGCGCGCATGTTCGAAGCCGCCGGTTGGCAGATGCTCACCGTCCGGTACGGACGCGTCCTCGAAGCGCTCTTCCGGGCTCCCGGCGGTCACGCGCTTCGCAACCGCCTCGACCAGCTCCCGATGGGCGAGTACCGCGCGCTGCTGCAGGCCCACGGAGCCGACCTGCGCCGCCGCCTCGCCGGGCCCGGTGCGTCCGGCGCCGGCATCAGCCGCCTGCTGGACACCCTCACCGATGACGAGATCCATGCCTGCCTGCGCGATCTCGGTGGCTACGACCTTCCCCTGCTGATCGACGCCTTCGACGAAGTCGCGGCGGACCGGCCCACGGTCCTGTTCGCCTACACCAGCGACGAGCTCGCCCGGGAGGAGCGCTCCCACGACGAGCGCTCCCACGGCGAACAGGCCCACGGCGGACGGACTTACGGCGGACGGACCGCCGACCACGCGTCCGCGGCCCCGTCCGCCGGACCGGGCACGCCGCCGGCCGCCGGCGTTGGCACCCGCCCGGCCCTCCGGCCAGGAGACGACGCCGCAGCCCACCGCCTCGCCCGGCACGTCGCCGGTTACCTGGACCGGGTGCCGGTGCCGCTCGGCGCGGCACCACCCGTGCCGACCGACTCCGACCACCACTTCCCGGCGTGGATCTCCACCCAGGAGGCATTCGGCGGGATGTTGCGGGACCTACCCCGGCTCGCGCCCCAGGCAGCCACCGCGGTGCTGACCATCAGTACGCGCAACGCCGACCCCGTCCTCGCCGACTGGCTGGCCGCGGCGGACCGGACCGATGGGGAACAACCGGGCCGGCACGTGGCCGGAGGCCTGTCGGCCACGGCCTTCGGCGGGGTGCTGGCCTCGCTGGGAGTGGCCTGGAGCCGCCAGGGTCTGCCGCTGCTGCCCATCGGAGTCGCCGACGAGGTGGCGGCCGGACGAGTACTGCCCGGCTGGATGGCCGGCGCCACCGCGGACGCCCGATCGATACTCGCTGTGGCGGACACCGGTCTCGACCCGGTCGTCCGCAACCTGGCCTGGAACGGTGGCAACGTCGTCCCCGCCCCGGTGGCCGCGACCTGGGAACCGGCCTTCGCGCACGATCTCGCCTGGTGCCTGCTGGCCGGCCTCGGCGGGCTGGCCCGCCTCGACGGCACCTCCTGTGTGATCCGGCTCTCCGCCCGCCAGGTCGATCAGCGCCTCGCCGAGGTCCCCGTGGACGCGCTGGAACGGCACCGACGCCGGGCCCTGGTCCTCGCCGGGGGGTACCGGCTCCACGAGGGCGGTCCCGACGCCGCGCTCACCCTCGTCGGGGTGGGTGCGGTCATGCCGGAGGTGCTGCACGCCGCGGCGGAGCTACGCGCCGGCCTCGGCCGGGAGATCACGGCCGTGTGCGTGACCTCCCCGAACGCGATGTTCCACGCGCTGCAGGCCCGGCGCGGGTTGGCCGAGGGTTCCGACGCCCTGCTCACCGAGGTGTTCCCCGCGGACCGGCGCACCCCGATCGTGACGGTGGTCGACGGGGACCCCCGTGCCCTGAGTTTCCTCGCCGGCGTCCACGGAGATCCCATCTCCGCCCTCGGTTCGAGCGCGCCGCTGCCGGAGGCCTCCGGGCCGCCGGGAGGGACACCGGGGGACACCGACCCGGGCTCATCGGCCTCCGGCGCCGGCGGCCACGCCGGTAGCGGCAGCCTTGCCCGGCGGGACACGGCCTCGTCGCGGGACCACCGTCGCCGCCCACCGGTGGAGCTGGACACGATCGTCGGAACG
Source organism: Frankia sp. CoBUL1 (assembly GCF_978021245.1). Lineage (NCBI taxonomy): Bacteria > Bacillati > Actinomycetota > Actinomycetes > Frankiales > Frankiaceae > Frankia > Frankia sp. CoBUL1. The sequence continues at coordinate 970 of NZ_CDXDOS010000168.1, read as the reverse complement.
GCCCTGGATCTGCTGGACGAGACGGCCGGCTGATCCGGGCCAGGGACCCCACCGCACCCGGGTCCCGGACCCCGACGGCCCGCCGTGCTCAGATCCCGACGGCGTGCACGCCGCCGTCGACGTGGACGATCTCGCCGGTGGTGGCCGGGAACCAGTCCGAGAGCAGCGCCACGCAGGCCTGGGCTGCCGGCGTGGTGTCGTGGACGCTCCAGCCGAGCGGCGCCCGGCCGTCCCAGACCTCCTCGAACTGGCTGAAGCCCGGGATGCTCTTGGCCGCCATGGTCCGCAGCGGGCCGGCCGCGACGAGGTTCACCCGCACGCCCCGGGGTCCCAGATCACGGGCGAGGTAGCGGGTGGCGGAGGCGAGGCCGGCCTTCGCCACGCCCATCCAGTCGTACGACGGCCAGGCGACGGACGCGTCGAAGTCCAGGCCGACGATCGACGCCTTCTCGGCGAACAACGGCAGGGCGGCCCGGGTGAGCGACGCCAGCGACCAGGTGGAGATCTGCAGGGCGGTGCCGACCTCGGACCAGGCCGCCTCGACGAACGGCTTCCCACCGAGCACCGATTCGGGCGCGAACCCGATCGCGTGCAGCACGCCGTCCAGGCCGTCAACATGTTCGAGCACCTGTCCGGCCAGCCCCGCGAGATGCTCTTCGTCGGTGACGTCCAGCTCGACGACGGGCGCCAGGGTGGGCAGTCTCTTGGCGATGCGGCGGGTCAGCGACAACCCCCGCCCGAATCCGCTGAGGACCACCGCCGCACCCTGCTCCTGGGCGATGCGGGCGACGCTGAATGCGATCGAGGCTTCCGTGAGAACACCGGTGACGAGAACGCGCTTACCTTCGAGAAATCCGCTCATGGGCTGCATACTCCCAAACATCGCCGTCCCGGTAGCGACACCGCTGCCGGGAAGTCGTCCCCGCCGTCAGCGGCGGATGCCGTCGCCCGCAGCCCGTCCACCGTTGCC
>NZ_CDXDOS010000167.1:0-7447 GCF_978021245.1 Frankia sp. CoBUL1 | reverse complement strand
CCCCCACCCAGGACCGGCTCGCCGAGATCTTCGGCCTCGCGAGGTGGGCACCCCGGACTTAGGTAATACACATCCGGAAGATAAACTTTGGTCATGGGCTGCGAAAACTCCAACCAAGATCGAACTATCTAGGAAACTCCCGCTAGATGAACGTACGGCCAGAAGCTGGGTTCGAGGTAGGTGACGCCCTCATCCGCGGCATCGATGATCATTTCGTCGACGAGGCGTTCGAAGTCCTCGGGCCGGCGGAAGACCGGCAGGATGCCGGCGATCACTTCGCTGAAGCCCCCGAACTCGGTAAACCCCGTGGTGCGGGGAGTCGGAACGCCCGCGGCGGCGGCCAGGTCGGCCAGCGTCGACGGCCGCATCCCCAGCTCGAAATGCAGATGCAGATGGCCCTTGGGCAGCGAACGCAGATCCCGCATCACAGTCCTTCCTCCGTGGCCGCGCGGCCGGCGGTCTCCCCATCCCGTGGGGACAACCACGAACCCGCAAGACGGTGGATTGAAACTTACGTGGTCGAGCCGCCCCGCGGGAGCCGGACGAAGATGGTCGCCGGCTCAGGTCGCCGAGACGATCCCAGTGGCCACGAGGAAGAGCACGGTGGCACCGAGCGCCAGCCGGTAACCGATGAAGACGCCGTAGCTGTGTCTGGCAATGAACTTCAACAGCCAGGCGATCGCGACGTAGGCGACGGCAAAGCTGACCACGGTCGCGATGATCGTCGCCGGCCAGCCCACCCCGTCGGCGATGTCGTCGGACTTCGTGAGGACCTGCAACGCCGCGGCCGCCATCAGGGCCGGGATGGACAGGAAGAAGGACAGCCGGGTCACCGCCACCCGGTCCAGGCCACGCAGCAACCCCGCCGACATGGTCGCCCCGGATCGCGAGATACCCGGGATCAGCGCCATGCACTGCACGATGCCGATCACCAGGGTGTCCTTCCACGTCACGTCCTCCTCGTGACGTTTCTGGGTACCTACGTGGTCCGCGTACCCCATCACCCCGCTCCAGAGGATCAGCGCACCGCCGACGAACCACAGGCTGCGTAGCGTGGTCTCGATCTGATCCTTGAAGGCCACCCGGACCAGACCGATGGGAATCGATCCGAGAATGACGGCCCAGCCGAACCGGTAATCCGGATGCTCCCGCCAGGCGGGATCGCGCACACCGCGGCCCCACGCCGCCAGAAGGCGCTGGAAATCATGCCGGAAGTAAAGCAGGGTGGCGAACCGCACCGACCTGGATGATCGCGGTGAAAGCGGTGATGTCCGGGTCGTCGATGTCGTGGCCGAGCAGCTTCTCCAAAATTGTCAGGTGTCCGGTGCTGGACACCGGCAGAAATTCCGTCAGCCCCTCGACCGCGCCGAGAAACACCGCTTCCAGGACGTTCACATGGACCCTTCCGCACCGGTACACGCCACCTGCTGATCGCGCAGGGCAGTGTATGACGGCGAGGATCATCTGCTCCCGGTGGGGCGGGCCACGCGGCCGGTCAGGCGACCGGCGCCCGGGTCAGCGCACGTCGAGCCGTCGCCCGGGCGACGGCCGCCTCGGTGCGGGTCCCTCACGACGGGCAGATTCAGCCGGGTCAGGGCCGGCCCGCCACAGCAGCGCCGCGGACGAGGAGAACGAAAGTCCCGCCGGCGTGCGGTTCACCTTGCCTGATGGGTGAAGAAGGCCCAGATGGTCGCGGTGGCATTCAGGGCGGTTGACGGCGGGTCGAGATGCAGGATTCGCTCGGCCGTCGGGTGGCGGGCACCGCCGGGCCACTGGTGGCCCGCGCCGGCAATGGTGACCAGTTCCACGGCCCGTCCCTGCGGGCAGGTGACGATAAAGGTGGTGGCGCTTTCCGTAGTGGTTGTGGCCGGGGTGGCACAATGATCGGCGGTACGCTACATCGCGTTCACGAACGGGACGGCCGGTCCGTTGATTTTTGCGATCCCGTCACCCTCGCCGCCGTAGTAGCGTACGGTGTGGTCTGCGGTGCCGTGAATGGCGATGACGGAGATTGGCCGCGGTGCGGGGCAGGTGCCGAGCAGGGTCGCCGAATCGGGTCCGATCGCGGCGAAAATGCTGGTGTCGCAGGCCAACCGGTAGTCCATCATGCCGCCGTTGGAGATTCCGGTGGCGTAGATACGAGCGGTGTCGACCGGTACGGCGGCTTGGATGGCGGCGACCATGCCAGTGATGAAGGCGACATCATCCACGTCGGTCGCACCGGGCTTTCCGCAACAACCGCCGCCGACGGACCAGGCATGGTTCTGCCCTTCGGGATAGGCGACGAGAAAATGGCCGCGGTCGGCCTCGGCGTCCCAGCCGTAGGAGTTCTCGGCCTGCTCCGCGCCACCGAAACCGCCGTGGATCATGACGACGAGCGGCGCCCGCGCGGGCAGAGTCGGCGGCCGGTACAGCCGGTAGGCGCGGGTGGCGCCGCCGACGTTGATCGACCGTACCGACGATCCGACCGGGACAGCGGCCGGCGTAGAAGCCGTCGCGGTGCTGGCGGGCTCTGCCGGGCCTGCCGCGGAGCGCCGAAGTGGCCCCGAGCAGCCGGTGAGGGCGACCGCGCCAGCGACGAACACGGCGAGCAACCAAGACGTGCGGGGGAAACGGATGATCATCGGACCCCTCTGGTCGGCGCCCATAAGCGGGCAAGGGAATGCCCACAGCCTGGCATACCCGCCCAACCATGATTTTGATCTGCTCGCGCCATAGCGTGCCGGGAGCGGGCGGCGTGGTGCCGACCGCGCCGAGTACGAGTTCGACAGCCACCTACGCCGCTACGTCTCACCACCCGCTTTCGTACGGAATTCACATCTTTCTTGTATGGAATGCGAGGTGCGACGAGCCGCTGACCTCGTGGTGGCCGGGGGTGGAGCCCGCCGGCCGGGCTGGCGAGGGCTGAAGGGCGGCGGGAAGAGGTGGGGATGAGTGCGGGAGACCCGGCCAGGGTGCCGCCGGCGCCGGTGCTCACGTTCGCCGATGTGACCCTGGACGAGGCCGCCGCTGGTGCGGCCGTACTCACGCTGACCGGTACGGCGGCTTGGCTGTTGCTCGGCCGGGGGCTACGCCCGCTGCGGGACATCACCCGTACGGCGGCCGCCATCGCCGGCGGCGACCTGGCTCGGCGGGTCCCGCCGGGGCGTCCGCGCACCGAGACCGGTCAGCTCGCGGCGGCGCTCAACACCATGCTCGGCCAGATTCAGGCGGCCTTCGAGGACCGTCGGCGGCAGGCAGCCGCGGCGGTGGCCGGACCGGCAGCGGCCTCGGAATGGCGATCGTCGCCGCCATCGCCGCCGCCCACGGCGGCACCGCCACCCTCGACAGCGCCCCCGGCGCCGGCACCACCGTCCGCATCGTCCTCCCCGCCGGCACAGGGGAAGAATTGGCCGCGGTCCGGCCCGTCAACCTCCTCTGACCGGGCCGGCCCGTTTCGACCAGTGACGCCGCGTTCACCGCCTCCGCGGGTTGCCCGGTCATAGCAAGAAAACTGCGGATCCGAATGTGCCTCACATCTTGCCGGGAAAGGGTTCTCATTCCAGGCTGATGTTCTTGCCTTGCTGGCAGGGGACACGGGCACAGCCGGTCCACGGAAACCGTGGCACCCAGCCGGCTGGCTCCCACGGTCACCCGTCGGGGCCACCTGACCATCTCCGATCTCCCGAAGGCAGGTGTCCCGTTCCCATGAACCTTCAGGCTCCGGTCCGTCGAGGTCTCGCAACGGCTACCGTTGCCGGTGCGGCGCTGCTTACCATCGCGGCCTGCCAGCCTGGCGCCCGGGTAGTGACCGCCGCGCCGGCGACGGCGACCGCCGGGCAGGTAGCCGACCAGCCAACCTCAACGACACCGGTGTCGGCGGCGGCGTCGGCTGCCGCGACATCCACGGATGCGGTCGGGAAGGGTGCCGGCGGGCCGGGCTCCCTGACCGTGGCCATCACCTCCCCGGTGGCGGTCTCCGGCCACGTCGACACGGTGGTGAGCTGCCAGACCGCGGGCGCCCGCTACGTGGCGTCGGCGAGCGGCTCGGTCCACGGCTACGCCGTCTCGGACGTCGTGCGGGTGGCCGGTTACCACGGGCCAGGGAGCTACCAGGCTTCGGTGACTGTGTCGATGACCGGCCCGGATGCCCACTACGCGATCACCGCCGTACCGGCCACCGCGCAGGTCACCGCTACTGGTGGCGACGTTTCCTTCTCGGCGACGAGCACCGGCGGCCGAACGCTCGCCGGTTCGATCGCGTGGGCCTGCTCCGCGTAGGCGCACATGCGGCCAGTGACTTTAGGAGAACATTCGGTGACCAGGCCGCTCGTCGGCCACGGGGGCACGCCGGCCCGGAGACGTCTGCGCCGTCTGCTCCTGGTGGTCGCGGCCGTGGCGGTCCTGCGCGGTGTGCAAGCCGGCGTCGCTGCGCTCACCGTGCTGACGGCAGCGGCACTGCGGCTCGAACAGCCGGTGCCGCACCTGCATGTCACCCGCCTGGCCGAGACTGGGCCCGAGCCGCTGACCCCGCTGACCGCTCTGGTCATGGTCGCCGTGTCCGCGGCCGTGTCCGCCCTTCTGCTCCGCGCTCGCCGGACGGTCACGGCCTTCGCGGCTGTCAAGGCATTCGCCCTTATCGCGGCGTCGACCATCGCCGGCGTCGTCGCTGCCGGCCCGGTGGGCCTTCGACTGGCCGTCGCGGGGTGCGGCGCGAGCCTGGCCGTCCTGCTGTGGCCGGCGGTCCGGCGCGCCGCCGTAACCCTGCTGACGGCGGTCGGCCTGCCGAACGCCACCGGCCGGACCGCCGACGTCGCCCTCGCCGTGAAGATCGGCCTTCTCGTCGCGGTGGTGCTCGTCAGCTAATCGGCTATTAGCACCGCGCGCCCTCAGCACCGCGCGCCCGCTTCCCCTGCGTCCACCCCACTCGCTCCCATCTCCGCCCGAAAGGAAGTCGTGATGAGCCGCGCTCCCCACGTCCGCTCCGTCGCCGCGCCACCATCCACAGCCAAGACCTCCGACATCAAGACCTCCGACAGGGTGCCCGGCTCGGGAGAGGGGCCGGTCGAGGCGATCCGGCGGCTGCGTGCCGACCCGCTCACCCGGCTCAACGAGCTGGCCCGCGCCCATGGGCCGGTGGTGCGCCTGGCGAGCTGGCCGGTGTCGGCCTTCCTCGTCACCGACCCGGACGCGATTGCTGACGCCCTGGTCAGCGGACACCGGGCCTACGCCAAAGGTGCCGTACGCCGCGGCGCCGGTTCCCGGCGAACGGTGGTGCAGCCGCTGGCACTGCTGCTGGGCCAGGGCCTGCTGACCAGCGCCGGGGACACCCACCGCCAGCAGCGCCGGCTGCTGCAGCCGCTGTTCCACAAGCAGCGGATCGCCGGCTACGCCGACGCCTTCGCGGCCATCGCGGACAAGACCGCCGACGGCTGGCGGGACGGGCAGCGCCTCGACGTGCACACCGAGATGACCGAGATGACCCTGGCGATCGTCGCCCGGACCCTGTTCGACGTCGACCTGGACAGCCACGTCGTCGACGTCATTCGGGCCGCTCTCGACCAGAACATGCCCGCAGCCCGCCGAGCCCAACTTCCCGGCTTCACTACCCTCGAACGGCTACCGCTCCCGGCGCCCCGGCGCCGACGAGACGCCCGGAACGCGCTCGACCGCGTCGTCCACGATCTGATCGCCGACCGCCGCGCCACCGGCGCCACCGGTAACGACCTGCTGTCCCTGCTGCTGACCGCCCGCGACGCCGACACCGGCGCGTCGATGGACGACTCCCAGGTCCGCGACGAGGCGCTCACCCTCCTGCTCGCCGGCCACGAGACCACCGCTAACGCACTGACCTGGACGTTCCACCTACTCGGCCGGGATCCGGAAGTACTGGCGACTCTGCAGGCCGAACTCGACCGGGTGCTCGGCGAGCGGCGGCCGACGATCGACGACCTGCCCCAGTTGCCCTACACCAACGCGGTCATCAGCGAGGCGATGCGGCTGTACCCGCCCGTCTGGGCCATGGGCCGCCACCTCGTCGAAGACCGCGACGTCGCCGGCTACCGCCTGCCCGCCGGCTCCACCCCGGTCTTCAGCCAATGGGTGGTGCACCGCGACGAGCGCTGGTGGCCGCGACCGGAACTCTTCGACCCCATCCGCTGGACCGGGCCCGACACCGCCGATGAGCCGGCCGACGCCGGGCCGAAGATGCGGCCTCGCTTCGCCTACTTCCCGTTCGGCGCCGGCCCCCGCCAGTGCATCTGCAACACCTTCGCCATCACCGAAGGCGTGCTCGCCCTGGCCGCTATCGCCCGCCGCTGGTCCTTCACCCCCGTACCCGGCCTGCCCGTCACACCGCAATCCCTGGTCACCCTGCGACCGAAGGACGGCCTACCCATGATCGCCCACGGTAGGTACCCGAACCGGTAGCGGCCTTTATCAGGCGATCTCTATGCCGACGTCGGGCGGCTGGTGCAGCGAGTTGTGGACGGTGCAGTGCGAGGCCACCGCTACGAGGCCGGGCCGGCGCCGTTCCGGCAGACTGGCGGGAACGGCGATTCGCAGCCGCACCGCCGCCACCCGGGCGGGTCGGTCAGTCGCCATGTCGAACTCGGCAGCAACCCGCAGACCGTCCCGGCACACTCCATGGCGGGTGAGGTACCGGCCGGCGTAGAAGGCGACGCAGGATGCGAGTGAGGCGACGAACAACTCTGTCGGCGTCGCCGCGATGTCGTCACCACCGTGCCGCAGCGGCTGGTCAACCAGCATCTCGTGTCCACGGACCCCGATCGCGTACGACTCACCCGCAAGGTAGGCCACATCGATCCGGCCCGGGTGACCGTCTCCGGACCCAGCCGTGTCCCGCCCGCGGTCAAGCGCCGAGTCTGCTGTCCCGACGGCATCCTCGCGGTCGCGTTCGGCTGCCGCGGCCTGCCCCAGCAGCCGTCCGGCCAGCTGCCGCGCCTCGGGCACGGTCAGGCGCGCCCACTCCTCGCCGCGGTCGTGCCGTTGGCAGCCGACGTTCAGAATGATCTGGCTGGCGCCCTGGCCCTCCCCATCCAGGGGAAGCCGTCCGATGATCATGTCCTGCCCATGGGCGGTCCGGATCACGTCGCGCGCGAGCGCATCGGCTGACTTCGTTCTCGGTCCGTTCATCACGCCCCCCTGACGTCTTGTACCTGCCATGCCGAGGTTAGGACGATGAACGGTATTGATCAGGGGCCATCGGTCCCGGCCAGCGGGGCCAGATGGACGCCCACCGCGCTGGGGATGAGGTCCTTTGAACGGCGTGGCGCGGACCGGCCCTGCCGCATGTCCGCCGACGAGGATCAGCCCACCGACCTTGCGCGCCGGAACCGGGAGCACACCGGCCGCGTACCAACGGCGCGCGGTCACGTACGCCGCGGCCTGCGACTCGGCCCACTCCTTAAGGCTCGCGTGACCATCATAGACCGCCACAGAGCGCTAA
>NZ_CDXDOS010000166.1:0-7476 GCF_978021245.1 Frankia sp. CoBUL1 | reverse complement strand
GGCCGGGAGGGCCGAACGGCGGCGCACGCCCGGCCACCGGCGGCGGTGGCGGCGGCGGCGGTGGCGGTGGCGGCCGACTGACGCCGCCGGGCATCGGACCCGCTGGCGAACGATCATCCATCTCGGACGAGGAGATCCACCGATGCGAGGCATGCCGCCCGTTGACGCGCTCCGCGCGGCACTGCGCGCCGCCGCCGGGCATGCCGACGCCTACCTGGCGGGTCTGGCCGATCGTCGGGTCGGCCCCAGCCTGACCGCCGAGCAGGTCCGCCGCCGGCTCGGCGACACGCTGCCGGCAGGCCCGAGCGACCCGGTGGCGGTCATCGACGCCCTGGTCGACGCGGTGGCCGGCGGCCTCACCGCGACCGGCTCAGGCCGCTTCTTCGGCTACGTCATCGGCGGGACCCTGCCGGCGGCGCTCGCCGCCGACCTGCTCACCGTCGTGTGGGACCAGAACGCCGCCCTGGCCTCCCTCTCCCCGGCCGCCAGCGCCGTCGAGGCACTGACCGGCCGCTGGATCGCGCAACTGCTCGGCCTGCCGTCGGGGGTGTCCGTCGGGTTCACCACCGGCACCCAGATGGCGCACGTGACCGCCCTGGCGGCCGCGCGGCACCGGGTGCTGGCGCGGGCCGGCTGGGATGTCGAGACGGACGGTCTCGCCGGGGCGCCGCCCGTGCGGGTCCTGGTCGGTGCCGCCCGGCACGCCACCGTCGACGCCGCGTTGCGCCTGCTCGGATTCGGCACCCGCGCGACGATCGCCGTCGAGGCCGACGAACTCGGGCGGATGCGCCCCGAGGCGCTGCGGGCGGCCCTTGCCGACGAGAGCGGCGGGAGCGGGCCGACGATCGTGATCGCCCAGGCGGGGGAGGTCAACACCGGCGGGTTCGACCCCTTCGAGGAGGTGTGCGCGCTGGCCCGCGAACACGGCGCCTGGGTACACGTGGACGGTGCGTTCGGGCTGTGGGCGGCGGTGTCGGCGGCGGCGTCCCGGCGCGCCCTCGTCGCCGGGGTCGAGCGGGCCGACTCGTGGGCGACCGACGGCCACAAGTGGCTCAACGTCCCGTACGACTGCGGGATCGCGCTCATCGCGGACCGCGAGGCGCACCGGCGGTCGATGTCGGTCTCGGCGGCCTACTTCGTCCTCGACTCCGCCGGCCGGCTCGACCCGGTCGACTGGACACCGGAGTTCAGCCGCCGGGCACGGGCCTTCGCCGTATACGCGGCGCTGCGCTCGCTCGGCCGGGCGGGGCTGCGCGATCTGGTGGACCGGTGCTGCGAGTATGCCAACCGCTTCGCCGTGCGGCTCGCCGCTCTTCCCGGGGTGACGGTGCTGAACTCGGTGGCCGGCCCAGCCGGGTCAGCCGGCCCGGGCCGCGTCGTGGAGCTCAACCAGGTGCTGATCCGGGTGCTGGCAGACCCGGAGGGCGACCGGACGGCGGCCGGGCGGGCGGAGGGCGACCGGCTGACGGCAGCGGTCACGGCCGCGGTGACGGCGAGCGGCGAGGCGTTCGTGAGCGGCACGGTGTGGCGGGGGCGCACGGCGATGCGCATCTCGGTAAGCAACTGGTCGACCTCGGACGGCGAGGTGGAGCGGACGATCGCGGTGATCGAGGCCGCCGTCGCCGAGGCGCGGGGGACGACCGTGCGGGGGACGACCGTGGCGGCGCCGAGCGGCGGCGGTACGCACCGCGGCGGTATCGCTTCGTAGTACCCGGCGGACACGACGGCGGAGGTATCCGGACCGCGCGCGGGAAGGTCTGACGGTCCAGCTCTTCCGTCGACCTTCACGTTCACACCGAGTACTCGACACTGGACGGGGCGGCTCGGCTGAAGGACATGCTCAAAGAGGTCTCCCGCCAGCAGATGCCGGCGGTCGCAATCACCGGTCACGGCTACATGTACGGCACCTACGACTTCCACAAGCAGGCGACGGTGGCCGGCGTCAAGCCCATCATCGGCTGCGAGGCGTACGTCGCGCCGGAATCCCGCCCACTCAAGCAGCGGGTGCGCCGCTGACGGTGGAGCGGCTGCGGGAGGTTCTCGGCACCCTCCCGAGACGACGGAAGTGCACCTGCGGCTGCAGACCGCAAGCCGCACCACCGTGTTCCGGTTCGACGACGCGTACACGGTCCAGCGCACTCCGGCCCTCATGGGCGACCTCAAGGCCCTGCTCGGCGCCTCCGCCGTGGCCTGAGCGGCGCGGGACGGACCGGAGCATTCCCGCTACCGAGGATCCCGTCGGGGATACGGACATGCAACACCCGGCACCGTTGCGGCAGCAGGTTTCCGGGGGACGATGAGCCCAGGTAACAACCGGAGGATGCGCCGTGACGATCAGTCGACAGCCGGCGGAGCACGACCCTGCCGAAGCGACCATTCCGCGCCGGGAGCCGCGGTGGTCACCGAACGTGGCGCGGGCAACGCGCATCTTGTTCGAGAGCCTGATCGGGGACGACCCGCCGGTACGGATCGCGCTGTGGGACGGCTCGGTGCTGGGACCGGACACCACCACCCGGATCCTGGTCCGCTCGCCGGAGGCGCTGCGCCGCATTCTGTTCCGCCCGGGTGAGCTGGGCTTCGCGCGGGCCTTCGTCGCCGGGGAGATCGACGTCGAGGGGGACATCTTCGCCGCCATCGCGGTGCGCCGAGGCATCGCCGGGGCCGGCTCGCGGCTGACCGGCGCGACCGCCCGCGCCGCCGCGACCCTGCTGCGCGAACTCGGCCCGCGCATGCCGGCCCCGCCGCCCGAGGAGGCCCGGCTGCGCGGCCGGCAGCACACCCGGGACCGGGACGCGGCGGCGATATCCCATCACTACGACGTGTCCAATGCGTTCTACCGCCTCATCCTCGGCCCGACGATGACCTATTCCTGCGGGGTGTGGGAATCGGCGCAGGTCGGCCTGGACGCCGCCCAGAACGCCAAGCACGAGCTGGTCTGCCGCAAGCTGGGCCTGCGTCCCGGCGAGCGGTTGCTGGACATCGGCTGCGGCTGGGGCAGCATGCTGATCCACGCCGCCCGCCACCACGGGGTCCGCGGCGTGGGGGTGACCATCTCGGTGGAACAGGCCACGCAGGCCCGCCGCCTCGTCGCCGAGGCGGACCTCGCCGACGTCATCGAGATCCGCCTGCAGGACTACCGGGAAATCCCGGACGGCCCCTTCGACGCGATCAGTTCCATCGGCATGGTGGAACACGTCGGCCGGGCGATGCTCCCGACCTACTTCGACCAGTTGTACCGGCTGCTGCGCCCCGGGGGGCGCCTGCTCAACCACGGAATCTCGTTTCCCGGCGACCCCACGGGGGCCCGCCGGGCCCGCCCCGGCCTCGGCCCGGTCCCGTTGCCGAGGGGACGCGACTTCCTCCAGCGCTACGTCTTCCCGGACGGGGAACTACACGAGATCGGGGTCATGGTCTCCCTGATGCAGGCGGCCGGTTTCGAGGCGCGCCACGTCGAGTCCCTGCGCGAGCACTACGCGCTGACCCTGCGGGCCTGGGTACGCCTGCTGGAGAAGAACTGGCCGGCCGCGGTCAGCATGGTCGGGGCGGGTCGGGCCCGCGTCTGGCGGCTCTACATGGCCGGATCGGCGCTGAGCTTCGAGAGCGGGCGGACCCAGATCCACCAGACCCTCGCGGTCCGGCCGGACGCCGGCACCGCCGGCATGCCCCTGCGGCCCCGCTTCGAGTCGCCCACGACCGCACCGACGCCCACGACCGCACCGAGCCAGTCGACGGCCGGCTGACCCGACTATGCCGCCCGGGAGCCCGCCCGGGAGCCCGCCCGGGAGCGGCGCCTGCGATCGGAAGCGACGCCTATGCCCCGGGAGCGGCGGAGTCCGCCACCGTACGGTCGGACCCTTCGGTGCCGACGCTCTCGGCCCGCCCGGCGACCGCGTCCCCGGCCGTCAACGATCCGGCCGTTGACGATTCAGGCATCGACGGCGCACCGTCCCGGCGCAGCACCACCACGACGGCGATGGCCGTGACCGCCATGACCGTCATGGCAATCAGAGCGGTCACCGACATCGCGTCGACATAGCATTCCTGTGCCACCCGCAGCAGCATGTCGCCGAGACCCCCCGGGCGGAGGCCGCCGGGGAGCCGGTGGGCGACCTCCACCGCACCGCCGAGGGTCTCCCGCGCCGCGTCGACCGCGATCGTGGGCAGGCCGGACGGTGCCCGCGTCGGCACCTCGTTCCGGTAGACGGCGGTGGCGATGCTGCCGAGAACGGCGACCCCGAGCGCGCCACCGAACTCGATGGCCGACTCGGACAGGGCGGAGGCCGAACCCGCCCGTTCGGGTGGGGCGTTGCCGAGCACGACGTCGGTGCAGATCGTGAGGACGACACCGACCCCGCTGATCAGCACGGCATAGGCGCCGAGCAGCACCGGCAGACCCCCGGAGACGCCGAGCCGACTGGCGATGCCGAATCCCAGCGCGGTGACGACCAGCCCCGCGCCAAGCGCACCGCCCAGCCGCAGCAGCCGCAGCAGCCGGGGGGCGGCCAGCACAGAGATAATCATTGCGGTCGCCGGCAACATCGTCCACAGTCCGGCGACCAGCGGGGTCAGGCCCGCCACGAGCTGCAGGTACTGAGTGGCGAAGAAGCTGAACCCGACGAGGGCGAACAGGGCGAGGGCGTTGACGGCCAACGCCGTGCGCACGGCACGGGACGCGAACAACCGCGGGTCGATCAGCGGTTGGTCGACCCGGCGCTGCCGGACCACAAGGAGGCCGCCCAGGATCACACCGACGACGAAGGCGGTCATCGGAACAGCGGTCCAGCCGTGTTCGGCGATGCGCTTCATGCCGTAGACCGCGCTGAGGACGGCGGCGAGGGAGAGCCCGGCGCTGGTCAGGTCGAAGCGGCCGGGACGCGGATCCCGGAACTCGGGCAGGAACGCGAGACCCAGCACCAGCAGCAGGAGCATCACCGGCACATTGATCAGGAAGACGGCACCCCACCAGAAGTGCTCCAACAGGAAGCCGCCGAGCAGCGGTCCCAGCGCGACACCGCCGGAGAAGCTCGCCGTCCAGATGGCGACGGCGACGCGCCGCTGGTCCGGATCGACGAACAGGACCCGGATGAGCCCGAGGGTCGACGGCATCAGGGTGGCACCGGCGGCGCCCATCGCAGCCCGGGCGAGGATCAGCATGACCGGGCCGGTGGCGTAGGCGGCGAGTACCGACGCGGCTCCGAACACGGCCGCGCCGTAGAGCAGGAGCCGGCGACGCCCGATCCGGTCGCCGACCGTCCCCATCGTGATCAGCAGGCCGGCGAGCACGAAGGAGTAGATGTCGACGATCCAGAGCAGTTGGGCGCCGCTCGGGGCGAGGCGTGCGGTGATGAACGGCAGGGCGAAGTACAGCACGGTCACGTCGATCGACAGCAGCAGGCAGGGCAGGGCGAGTACGGCGAGACCGGCCCATTCCCGGCGGCCGGCCCGTCGTGTGCCGGGGGTCGGCCGCATCCCGGGCATCGGTTGCATCACCAGGTCTGGCATGCGCCGACTATGGCGCGGACCGGCCCCGGGCGCCGGGGCCCAGTCCTGGATGCGGCGAGATGCGACAACGCCCCGGGACGGCGGAACCTCCGGACGCCCCGATCCGCCGTGACCAGCCGCGTTGTTCCGCATCGTCGAGAAAACCCCATCGGGTCCATGAGGCGAGACGGCAGCACGGCACCCGTCTCAGTCGGAACGTCACGGGTCCGACAGGCGGAAGGACAGGTCGGCCGGGGGCACGGCCGTGTCGAGTTGGGCCTTCTGCAACCTGCCGGAGTAGTCCCAGTTCATCGACTGCCATCGGGTGACCTGGTCGAGGACCCAGCGACCGGACTGGCGGCTTCCGTTACCGGACCGCCCGTTGCCGCCGAAGGGCAGGTGGGCCTCCGCGCCCGACGTCGAGGAGTTGACGCTGACCATCCCGGCCCGCACCCCCCGCCGGAACCGGAACGCGCTCGCCGCATCGCCGGTGTAGATCGACGATGACAGCCCGTAGCCGGGCAGGTTCGCCAGGTCGATGGCCTCGTCGAGGCTGCGATAGGTGGTAACGCCGATGATCGGACCGAACGTCTCCTCGCGGAACACCTCGTCGTCCGGGCGCACGCCGTCGAGCACCACCGGGTGGTAGTACAGCCCGGAGTCGGGATCGCCGACGAAGCCGCGACGCGGTCCGCCCGGCCACCTTCCCGGCCCCGCCGGCCCTGCCGGTGTCAACGGCGTCGATGAACCGGCCGACGTCCCGAAACCGGCCGACGTCCCGAAACCGGCCGACGTGATCCGTCCCACCGCGGTGGACCCGAAGATCCGATGATGGTCCCGAATCAGGTCGAGATGGTCGGCGAACCCGGCCGCGAACCGGGCGTCGAGCAGCGGCCCGTACAGCACGTCCCGGGTCGGATCGCCGACGACCGCCGCGGACACGGCGGCGTCGAGCCGACGCACGAACTCGGCGTGCACCGACTCGTGCACGATCGCCGTACCCAGCGAGGTGCACCGCTGCCCGGCGGTGCCGAACCCGGCGAACACCGCCGCTTCGACGGCGGCGTCGAGATCGGCGTCGGGCGCGACGACCATCGGGTTCTTCCCGCCGAGTTCCAGGCACGGCGACTGCAGGTACCGGCCGCACAGGGCGCCGATGAACCGGCCGACCTCGGTGGATCCGGTGAAGCCGACCTTGTCGACGACGCCGGCCGCCAGCGCCCGCTCCAGCCCGAGCGACGTCGCCGCGCCGTCGGCGGGCACGAGGTTCACCGCGCCGGCAGGAACCCCGGCGGCGGCCATCAGCTCGACCAGGGCCTGCGCGCAGGCCGCCGCGTACTCGGCAGGCTTCCAGACCACGGTATCGCCGGCGAGCAGGGCCGGCACGATGTACCAGGACGGCACCGCCACCGGGAAGTTCCCTGCGGTGATCACCATCATCACCCCGACCGGCTCCCGGAAGGTGAACAGCTGCTTGTCCGGCATCTCGGAGGGAACGGTCTCGCCGTAGAGCCGGCGTCCCTCGCCGCGGAAGAACTCGCAGGTGTCGATGATCTCCTGGACCTCGCCGCGAGCCTCGGCCGCCGGTTTGCCGATCTCCCGGGTGACGAGCCGGGCGAACGCGGCGGCGTTGTCCGCGACGAGCCGGCCGAGATTGCCGATCACGCTTCCCCGGACCGGGGCCGGCACGTCTGCCCAGGTGCGCTGGGCGTCACGGGCCGCCACCGCGGCGGCAAGGATCGTCTCCGGGCCGGCCAGCTCGACCTCGGCGACCACGTCGTCGAGCCGGGCCGGGTTGGTCGAGGGCACCGTCCGGACCGGGGTGAGCTCCGCTTCGGCCGCGCCGGGCGGCGCGCACCCGTCCCGCGGACGTCCGCCAATGAGCGCACCAACCCGCCGTGGCCATACCAGCGTCATGACGATCCCCCATCCGGTCCACCGGGTCCATCCGGCCTATCTAATCCGCCCGGCCCCGCCAATCCGCCCAGCCCATCG
>NZ_CDXDOS010000165.1:0-7535 GCF_978021245.1 Frankia sp. CoBUL1 | reverse complement strand
CCGTCACACCACGCGACCTTCGCGCAGCCCTGGGTGGTAAACCGCGAGACCGGAAGGGAAGGGCAGCCTGATGATCATATTTGCGTTTGAAGGTCGTTGCTCGACCGAGGACCAGCAGGACCCGGAATCATCACGCGCATGGCAGGTGACCCGGGCAAAGGCGCTGATCGAACCGCACGACGGCGAGATCGTGGTCGAGTACTTCGACGCTGGGCAGTCCCGAGCGGTACCGTGGCAGCGCCGACCGCAGGCGAACGCTCTGCTCCAGGCGTTGAAAGACCCGAACCGCGGCTTCGACGCGGTCGTCATCGGAGAACCGCAACGGGCGTTCTATGGCAATCAGTTCGGCCTGGTCTTCCCGCTGTTCACCCACTACAACATTCCCCTGTGGGTGCCTGAGATCGGTGGGCCGATCGACCCGAACGAAGCCCACGAGCTGATCATGTCGGTGTTCGGTGGGATGTCGAAGGGGGAGCGTAACCGGGTCAAGGTCCGGGTGCGGGCGGCGATGGCTGCCCAGGCCAAGGTTGAAGGCCGCTTCCTCGGTGGCAGGCCGCCGTACGGCTACCAGCTGAGCGACCTGGGCCCGCACCCCAACCCGGCCAAGGCAGCCGACGGCCGGCGGCTACACGGCCTCGCGCTCGACGAGGAGACCGCACCTGTGGTGGTCCGGATCTTCGCCGAGTTCCTCCGGGGCGCCGGCCTGTTCGCGATCGCCGAAGGGCTCACCCGCGACGGCATCCCCAGCCCGTCCGCGCATGACCCCGCCCGCAACTCCCATCGCACGGGGAAGGCCTGGTCGAAGGGAGCGGTCCGCGCGATCCTGACCAACCCCCGCTACACCGGCCGGCAGGTCTGGAACCGCCAGCGCAAGGACGAGGTCCTCCTCGATGTCGAGGACGTCAGCCTCGGGCACACCACCAAACTGCGGTGGAACCCCTCGGACAAGTGGGTCTGGTCCGAGGAGCCGGTCCACCCGGTGATCGTGGAGACCGAGCTGTTCACCCCGGTGCAGCAACTCCTCGCCGGTCGGGGCAGAGGGCCCGGCGATCAGAAGGCGCCGCGTACGCGGCAGCCATACGCGCTGCGGGGGGCGTTCTACTGCGGTGTCTGTGAGCGGAAGATGCGGGGACACACAGCCCGCGGGGTCACGTACTACCGCTGCCGCTACCCGCAGGAGTACGCCCTGGCGAACACGATCGTTCACCCGACGAACGTCTACGTCCGCGAAGACGCCGTCCTACCGGCACTCGACCGGTGGATCGCCGAGGCGCTCGCGCCGCCGCAGCTGTCCGCCACCCTCGATGCCATGGTGGCCGCCCAGACCAGCTCATCCACCGACGACCTCGCCGTGCAGAGAGCCCGCCGGGCGATCGAGGAAAGCAACACCAAGCTGGCCCGCTACCGGTCCGCCCTCGACGCTGGAGCCGACCCGGCGCTCATCGCCGGGTGGATCGCACAGGTCCAAGCCGAGAAGACCACCGCCGAGCGGGAGCTGCGCGAGGCCAGGGAGATCGACAAGCGGCGGCTGACCCGCAAAGAGATCGCTACTATGGTGGAGTCGCTCGGCGACATCGCGAGCGCTCTCAGCGAAGCGGAGCCCGCCGAGAAGGCGGACCTGTACCGCCAGCTGCGCCTGCACCTGACCTACCAGCCCGCAACCAACACAGTGAGGGCCGCCATGAAGATCGACAGCACCTACCGTGGGGTAATGGAACGTGTCCGAGGGGGGACTTGAACCCCCACGCCCGTTAAAGGGCACTAGCACCTCAAGCTAGCGCGTCTGCCATTCCGCCACCCGGACAGGTGGTTCGCGGATGTCTCACCCGCGAACGACTGCGATGCTACACGCTCCAAGGGGGTGCTTGTCGCTACCCCCGACCATCAGACGATCAAGTCCCGACTTGCGAGTTCTGGCCCGCTTCGACGAGAACGAGAAGCAGTATGATCATTACTTGAGGTGCACCCCGGGGGATGTCGATCATGACTGGCCGGCCGCCGGGGCCTCTGGGCCTCGCCTACGCGACGGGCCCGCCATGCGGCTGGCCGCCCCGACCCGTCGGAGGAACTCCTCGACCAGGCTGATCAGCTCCCGGGCCACCTCGGGCGGGAGATCCGCGGACAGCACCGCCGGCAGTTGGGTTCCAGCCGCTCCAGCGAAGCTCCGGTTACTCACGCGGAGCATCGACTCGAACACCGGGAGTCCGAGACCAGATGCCTGGTGGATGTAGGGCCGCAGGAAGCTGGTCGGCCGACCGCCGTAGTACTGGACCATCATGAGAACAACACCGAGCACCCGCGGTTCGAGTCGTTTCACGGCCGGATGCATCCCGGACTGCAACCCCGCGACCCTGTTGTACTCCCAGACGAACCGGCCCAGTCTGCTCATCAGATGTTCGATGCCCAGCGTCGACAGGTTGTCCGGCCGGGCCGGGATGAGCAGGTGGTCGCAGGCGGCGATCGCGGCCCGGGTGATGACTCCGAAGTTCGGCGGGCAGTCGATGAGCACAAGGTCGTAGTCGTACGTGGAGAAGGACGCCAGCCCGGTGGCCAGCCGCTGGTAGACGTCGAAGTAGTACCTGGTGGACCGGTGGGCCCGCGCCCCGCCCAGCCTGGCGGTGAGGTCCATCTCGATGTCGCCGAGTGAGAGGTGCGACGCGAGCAGGTCCAACGTGCCGCCGCCCGCGGCGACGGCGGCGTTGACGACCGATGGTGTGGTCACGTACCCCGCGAGGGGCGGTGGGGTGGTCTCCGGCCGCCACGACTCGAACCACGCCTTGACGGTTCTCCGGTGGTCGGCGAGGTCCGTCCGCCAGGTCTCGGGTCGGTAAAAGGAGAAGGTCAGGTTCGCCTGCGGGTCCAAGTCGATCATCAGTACCCGTCTCCCCAGCCGGGCGATCGCGGCGCCGATGTTTGCGGTGAGCGTGGTCTTGCCTACCCCGCCCTTGTAGCTGGCGATCGCCACGGCCTTCACCGCATCCTCGCTCCCGGTCGCGCGCTCCGCCCGGCGGCGGAGGGACGTCGTGTCTCCTCGGCCGGACCCGCAATGCTTCCGCGTCCGGTTCACCAGCAGACTACGGCTGTTTCTGGATCGGTAACGTCGTCGGGAGTCGGATACTGGTGACTTCCGCCTTCGGGGACGGGAAGGAAGTCCCTCCTCGATCCGCCTCCGGACGCCTGAGTCTGGGATGTATGGGTCAGAAGACGATCGATGGGAACGAAGCCGCCGCGTTGGTGGCCTACCTGGCGAGCGAGGTGATCGCGATCTATCCGATCACCCCGGCGTCGGCTATGGGGGAGCTGGCCGATGCGTGGGCGGCGAAGGGCCGCCCGAACCTGTGGGGTGCGGTGCCCGAGGTCGTCCAGCTGCAGAGTGAGGGTGGTGCCGCCGGCACTGTGCACGGGGCGTTGCAGGCGGGTGCACTGTCGACGACGTTCACCGCCTCGCAGGGTCTCCTGCTGATGCTGCCCAACATGTTCAAGATCGCCGGTGAGCTCACACCGATGGTTCTCCACGTCGCGGCCCGGACCGTGGCCACGCACGCACTGTCGATCTTTGGTGATCACAGTGATGTGATGGCGGCGAGGTCGACCGGTTTCGCCATGCTGTGTTCGGCGTCGCCGCAGGAGGCGCATGACCTGGCCGCGGTGGCGCATGCGGCAACGCTCGAGTCGCGGGTGCCGTTCCTGCACTTCTTCGACGGTTTCCGCACGTCGCACGAGCTGAACGAGGTGGCGTTGCTCGACGACGGCACGCTGGGTGGTCTGCTGGCCGCCGGGCATATCGATGCCCATCGCCGCCGGGCGTTGTCCCCCGACCGTCCGGTGATCCGGGGCACCACCCAGGATCCCGACACGTTCTTCCAGGCCCGGGAGGCGTCGAACACGTTCTACGCCGCGGTTCCCGGGATTGTGCAGGGGGTGATGGACCGGCTGGCCGCGGCGACGGGCCGGGCCTACCGCCTGTTTGAGTATCAGGGTCATCCCGAGGCCGAGCGGGTTGTGGTCGTCATGGGGTCGGGTCGGTCGGCGGTGCGGGAGGCGGTCACCCGGCTGGTCGAGCGAGGCGAGCGGGTCGGGTTCGTCCAGGTTCGTTTGTTCCGTCCCTTCGACGGCCGGGCGTTGCTCGCGTGCCTGCCCCTGACGGTGCGGTCGGTCGCGGTCCTGGACCGGACGAAGGAGCCGGGCGCGTCGGGTGAGCCGTTGCGGCTGGATGTCGTCGCCGCGTTCGCGGAACGGCCCGAGCGGATGCCGCGGGTGATCGGTGTCCGTTACGGGTTGGCGTCGAAGGAGTTCACCCCGGCGATGGCGGCGGCGGTGTTCGACGAGCTGGCCGGCGCGGCGCCGCGCCGGGAGGTGACGGTGGGTATCCGCGACGACGTCACGGACCTGTCGCTCGAGGTGGACGACGACCGTGTCCCGGAGCCGGATGACGTGCTGCGGGCGGTGTTCTACGGGCTCGGTAGCGACGGCACGGTGGGTGCCACGCGGGCAACGGCCGGTATCGTCGCAGCTCGCACGCCGCTGCACGCGCAGGCGTACTTCGTGTTCGACTCCAAGAAGTCGGGGTCGATGACGGTCTCGCATCTGCGGCTGTCGCCACGACCGGTCGACTCCCCGTGGCTTATCCAGAACGCCCAGTACGTGGGCTGTCATCAGTCCTCGCTGCTGGAACGGGTGGACGTGCTCGCCGTGGCCGCGCCGGGTGCCACCGTGCTGCTCAACAGCCCGCATGCGCCGGAGAAGGTGTGGGAGCATCTGCCGGCCGACGCGCAGCGGCACCTGCTCGACCGGGATGCGCGCCTGTTCGTCGTCGACGCCGACCGGGTGGCGAAGCAGGCCGGCATGCCCGGGATCGTAAGCCCGGTGCTGCAGACCTGTTTCCTGGCGCTGTCCGGTCTGCTGGACCGCGACGAGGCGATCGCGGCGGTCAAGGACGGCGTCCGCGCCGCCCGCGGCAAACGCGGTGACGCCGTGCTGCAGCGTAACTTCGCCGCCATCGATGCCGCGCTCGACGCCCTGCACGAGATCGACCTGCAGGCTCGTGTGGTCACGGGGCAGGCGCGCCGGCAGCTGCTCGGCGAGGCGCCCGCGTTCGTCCGGCAGGTGACGGCGCGGATCATGGCAGGGGAGGGGAACCTGCTTCCCGTCAGCGCACTACCGGCTGACGGCACCTTCCCCGTCGGGACGGCCCGGTACGAGAAACGCGGCCTGACCCGCGAGCTTCCGGTGTGGGATGCGGACCTGTGCATCGACTGCGGCAAGTGCGCGATTTCCTGCCCGCACGCCGCCATCCGGATGACGTTGTTCGACCCGGCGCGGCTCGCCGACGCGCCGGCGTCGTTCCGGCACAAAAAGCCGAAGGACCGCACCCTCGCGGCGTTCCGGCTCGCGGTGCAGGTGGCACCGGACGACTGCACCGGCTGCGGCATCTGCGTCGAGGCCTGCCCGGCGAAGAGCCGGGAGATCGAGGGCCATCGCGCCCTGGACATGGTCGACGCCGCACCCCGCTTCGAGGAGGAACGTGCCGGATGGGCGTTCCGCGAAACGCTGCCGGCGGTCCCACCGGCGCTCGCCCCACCGGACACGGTCCGCGGCTCGCAGCTACGGGAGCCGCTGTTCGAGTTCTCCGGCGCCTGCGCCGGCTGCGGGGAGTCGCCCTACCTCAAACTGCTCACGCAGCTGTTCGGTGACCGCATCATCGTCGCCAACGCCACGGGATGCTCGTCCATCTACGGCGGCAACCTGCCGACCACACCCTGGTCGGCGGGGACCGACGGCCGCGGCCCGGCCTGGGCGAACTCGCTGTTCGAGGACAACGCCGAGTTCGGGCTCGGGATACGCCTCGCGCTCGACAGCCGGGCCCGCGAGGCCCGCCGACTGCTGCGCGCACAGACCGCGACGGTCGGCGGCACGCTCGTCGAGGCGCTGCTCACCGCCGACCAGTCGACCGAGGCCGGCATCCTCGACCAACGCCAGCGGGTGGCCGAACTACGCCGGCGGCTGGCCACCGTCGACCACGACACCACCCTCGACGCTGTCCTCGACGACCTCGTCGACAAAAGCGTGTGGATCATCGGTGGGGACGGGTGGGCGTACGACATCGGCTTCGGCGGCCTCGACCACGTGCTCGCGTCGGGACGCGATGTCAACGTGCTCGTCCTCGATACCGAGGTGTACTCCAACACCGGTGGGCAGGCGTCGAAGTCGACGCCGCGCGCCGCGGTCGCGAAGTTCGCCGGCGGCGGCAAACGGACCCGCAAGAAAGACCTCGGGCTGCTCGCCGCCGCCTACGGCGACGTGTACGTCGCGCAGGTCGCCCTCGGCGCCAACGACCAGCACACGGTGAAAGCCTTCAACGAGGCGGCCAGCTGGCACGGCCCGTCCCTCATTGTCGCCTACAGCCACTGCATCGCCCACGGCATCACCATGACCGACGGCCTGGCCCACCAGAAAGCCGCGGTGAAATCGGGATACTGGCCGCTCTACCGGGTCGACCCCCGCGCGGAAAGGCCGTTCTCCCTCGACTCGCGGGCACCGTCCATCCCCTTCAGCGAGTTCGCCGCCACCGAATCCCGGTTCACCCTCCTCAACACCGTCAACCCCGACGAAGCCGACGAGCTCGCGGCACTCGCCCAACGCGACATCCTCGGGCGCTGGCAGACCTACGAACACGAAGCCGCCCACCCCCGCAACACCACCACGTAAGACTGAAGCGGCGCCGTACCCACCAAAGCGGCGCCGTACCCACAGACCGGCGAAATGTTCGATCTTGAGGGCGGGCCCATGAGCACGGTGAATACGCCGTCCGGCGCGGCTTGAGAGTCGCGCAATAGCGGCTTGCAGGAATTTGACAGTAATGTCGAGATGTTCCGGGCATGTTTTGGAATTGTGTCACCTATAGGTAATTTCTCGTTCAAGGAGGATTTGCGGTGACGGAAACGACAGGAAAGCCAGGGAAGACGGAGAAGGCGGGAAAAGTCGGCCCGGAGTTCGGTCCGTTGGCGGCCCTGGCCGGTGAGTGGGAGGGCGACCAGGGGGTGGACGTTGCCTTCGGCAACGCCGAAGGCACGATTATCGAGACCCCGTACCGCGAGAGGGTCACCTTCAAGCCCTTCGGTCCCGTGGACAACGGCCCGCAGTGTCTCTACGGCCTCGACTACCACATGGCCGCGTGGCGGGCTGGCGAGGAGAAGGCGTTCCACACTGAGATCGGCTACTGGCTGTGGGACGCCGATCTCGGCCACGTCATGCGGTGCTTCATGGTGCCCCGCGGTGCGGTCCTGATCGCCGGTGGTGCCGTGGCGCCGGACGCGACCGACTTCACCCTGCGGGCGCAGGCCGGCTCCCCCACGTACGGCATCCTGTCCAACCCCTACCTGGCGCGCGCGGCGAACAGTATCCGCTACGAGGTGAGCATCACCGTCACCGGCAACGGGAGCTTCGCCTACATCTCCACGACCACCATCGATCACGAGCGGGTGTCCGACCCGGTCGCCCATACGGACCGCAACGTGCTGCGGCGCCTGTCCGAC
>NZ_CDXDOS010000164.1:0-7625 GCF_978021245.1 Frankia sp. CoBUL1 | reverse complement strand
TAGGCTTTCCTTACTTGTACATTGGCTGGGTGACCAAGGCAGGCCCGTCCCTTGCAAGCTCGACTGTGTTCCTCGCCCGCCACCTTGAACGGCACGGTGACCGCACGGCCGTTGTCACGGCTGAGGGCCGGCTGTCCTACCGCGAACTGGCGGCACGCGTCGACGCCGCCGCCGGTCGGCTCGGCGCCGGGCGGCGGCTGGTGCTCCTCGCTGCGGTCAACACGATCGACGTCCTCGTCCTGTACCTGGCGGCGCTGTCCGCCGGGCACGCGGTCCTGCTGGTGCCGGGTGACAACGCCGCGTCGACCGACGCCCTGATCACGTCCTATGACCCCGACGTGGTGATCCGCCCGGCCGGCACACGGACCCGCGTCGAGCAGCGGCGGGAGGGCTCGAAGCACGACCTTCATCCGGACCTCGCGCTGCTGCTGAGCACGTCGGGCTCGACGGGCTCACCGAAACTGGTCCGGCTGTCGTACACGAACCTGCAGGCCAATGCCGAGTCGATCGTCGAGTGCCTCGGCCTTCGCCCCGGCGACCGCGCCGCGACGACCCTGCCCCTTTACTACTGCTACGGGCTGTCGGTCGTGCACAGTCACCTCCTGTGCGGGGCCGGTCTGATCCCGACGTCCCTGTCCGTCGTGGACGCCTGCTTCTGGAACCTCTTCCGGGACGGGCAGGGAACCTCGCTGGCTGGCGTCCCCTACACGTTCGACCTGCTCGACAGGATCGGTTTCGACGCGATGTCGCTGCCGCATCTGCGCTACATCACGCAGGCCGGCGGTCGACTGGCGCCGGACCGGGTGGCCCGCTACGCCGAGCTCGGACGACGCAACGGCTGGGACTTCGTCGTGATGTACGGCCAGACCGAGGCCACGGCGCGGATGGCCTGCCTGCCGCCACACCTCGCGCCGACCCACCCCCACACCATCGGAGTCCCGGTCCCGGGCGGGTCGTTCCGGCTCGAGCCGCTGGCCGACCACACTAGGAGCACCGACAGCACCGGGGATCTGGGGCAGCTCGTCTATTCCGGGCCCAACGTCATGATGGGTTACGCGCGGACGGCCTCGGACCTCGCGCTCGGTCCGACGCTCGACGAGCTGCGCACCGGGGACGTCGCGCGCCGCACCGACGACGGCCTGTACGAGATCGTGGGACGGCAGACCAGATTCGCCAAGGTCTTCGGGATCCGGATCGACCTGCAACACGTGGAGGACACCCTCGCCGGCCAGGGGCTCAGCGCCTGCTGCGTGACCAGCGACGACGCCGTCGACGTGATGATCGAGAGCGACCGGGACACGCCTTCGGTCCGCCGGCTGGTCGCGCGGGCCTGCCGGCTGCCGGAGAACGCCGTCCGCGTCCACCCCCTGGCCGCCCTGCCCCGCCTGGCCACCGGCAAACCGGACCTGGTCGCGCTGCAGGAGATCGCCCGCGACGCGCGACCGGCGCGCACGACCGCGCCCACCGGGCGGGACGGACCGTCGGACGGAACAGCCGACGTACGCCGGCTGTTCGCCGAGCTGCTCCACCGCGACGATGTCACCGACGACAGCACCTTCGTGAGCCTGGGCGGCGACTCGCTGTCCTACGTGGAACTGTCACTGCGGCTGGAGGACGCCCTCGGACACCTGCCCGCCGGCTGGCACACCATGGCCGTGCGGGATCTGAAGCCGGCCACGCGACCGAAGCGCAGGGCTGGCGGCTCTGGCAGCTCGATCGAGACCAGCGTGCTGCTCCGGGCGGTCGCGATCGTGCTGATCGTCGGGACGCACGCCAACACCTTCGACACCGTCGGCGGCATCCTCGGGGGCGCCCATCTCCTCATCGCCGTCGCCGGCTACAACTTCGCCCGTTTCCACCTGACCGCGGCGCCGCGGCGCGACCGGGTCCGCGGGCTGCTCCGCAGCATCGCGTACCTCGCGGTGCCGAGCATCGTCTTCATCACCGTACTCGTGCTTGTCATGGACGAACACGGACCCGCCAACATCGTGCTGCTCAACAGCGTGTTCGGGCCGGACCGCGCGGGCCCACCCTGGGAGTTCTGGTTCGTCGAAGCCCTGGTCCAGATCCTGCTGGTCCTCGCGGCCCTGCTCGGCGTGCCGGCGTTCGACCGCTGGCAGCGGCGCCGCCCGTGGGCCGTCGCAGCCGGTGCCCTCGCCGCCGGTCTGCTCACCCGCTTCGACGTCGTGGCCCTACCGCCGGGACCACGCCACACCCAGACGTCGGTGGCGGTGCTCTGGCTGTTCGCGCTGGGATGGGCCACCGCCGCCGCGACCACGGTACGGCAGCGGCTGGCCCTCACTGCGGCGGCGGCGCTCACCATCCCCGGGTTCTTCGCTGACGCACGCCGGGAGCACGTGGTGCTCGGCGGCGTGCTCCTGCTGGCCTGGACCACGAGCGTCCGCTGCCCACGCCCGCTGCGCCGGCTGGCGGGCCTGCTGGCCGGCAGCTCGCTCTACATCTACCTGACCCACTGGCAGGTGTTCCCCCTTCTGCAGGACGACCATCCGGTCCTGGCGCTGCTGGCCTCGCTCACCGTCGGCGTCGCCGCGTGGAAGGTCTCGTTCCATGCCATGGGCCTTCTCGGCCGGCTCACGGCGGGCGTGCCGATCCCGCTCGGCGCCAGGCGTCCGCTCCGCGGTTCGCCCGCCAGCGCCCCCGACTTGTGCCACTCGTCACATTCTACGGCGCTAAGGTAAACATGAGTTAACTTCTACACCGATTAGAGGTTCGAGGTCGGTCGGACGTGTCTGTCCAGGTGGAGTGTCCAGGTGGAGTGTTCAGGTGGAGGAGCCCGATGGGTTCGTTAGGAAGAACCTTGGTCGTGCTGGTGACGGCCACCTGCCTGGCCGGCCTGGCCGGCCTGTCAGCGTGCGGCTCGGGGGACGACGGGAAGACGATCACGCTCTACAACGCGCAGCACCAGGACCTGATGCGGGTAATGGTGGACGCGTTCACCAAGCAGACCGGCATCAAGGTCGAGTTGCGTCGCGGCGGCGACCCCGAGCTGGCGAACCAGATCGTCCAGGAAGGCGCCAGCTCGCCGGCGGACGTCCTCGTCACCGAGAACTCGCCGGCCATGACGCTGGTCGACCGCGCCGGCCGCTTCAGCAAACTGGACCGGGCCACCTTGGGCCAGGTGCCTGACCAGTACGTCCCGAGCACCGGCAACTGGATCGGTTTCGCGGCCCGGTCGACGGTGTTCATCTACAACCGTGGGCAGGTCGCCAAGAACGAGCTGCCCACGTCGATCATGGACCTGGCGGGACCGGCGTGGCAGGGGAAGGTCGGTGTCGCGGCGGCCGGAGCGGACTTCCAGGCCATCGTCAGCGCCGTACTCGCGGTGAAGGGCGAGGGGGCCACCGCCGAGTGGCTCGCCGGACTGAAACGCAACGCGAAGATCTACGACAACAACATCGCCGCGCTGCGCGCCGTGAACGCGGGCGAGGTCCCCGCCGCCGTGATCTACCATTACTACTGGTACCAGGACCAGGCGGAGTCGGGCAAGGACAGCAGGAACGTCGACCTGCACTTCTTCGGCCACCGGGACCCGGGCGCGTTCGTCAGCGTCTCCGGCGCCGGCGTCCTCGCGGCCAGCGACCAGCAGGCCGAGGCGCAGCGGCTGGTCGCCTTCCTCACCAGCGACGCCGGGCAGAAGGCACTGGTCGACAGCGGTGCCCTGGAATACGCCGTGTCCGACGCGGTCCCCACGAACCCTGCGCTGAAGCCGCTGTCGACCCTCGATCCGCCCGACATCGACATCTCGACCCTGAACGGACCAAAGGTCGTCGAACTGATGCAGCGGGCGGGCCTGCTCTGAACGGCCAGCCCACGACGGCGGGACGGTGGGTACGCACCGGCCCGGCGTACCCGCGCCCGCTGCTGCTGGCCTGTGTGCTCGTCGCGCTGCTCGCGGCCGTCCCGCTGTTCTTCGTCGTCGGATACACGGCCAGCGTGGGCTGGTCGGAGGCCTGGCGGCTGCTGATCCGGCCCAGGGTCGGCGAGCTACTGGTCAACACCACCAAGCTCGTGACCGGCGGGATGGCGGCCAGTGCCGTCCTGGGCACGGCCGCCGCCTGGCTGGTGGAACGGACGGCCCTGCCAGGACGACGGGTCTGGCACGTGCTGCTCGCCGCTCCGCTGGCACTGCCCGCGTTTGTCGTCAGCTACGGTTGGGTTTCGCTGACCTCGGGCGTCGAGGGATACCCGGGCGCCCTGCTGATCGTGACACTCGCCTACTACCCGCTGGTCTACCTCCCCGTCGGCGCGACCCTGCGGGGGCTGGACCCGGCGCTGGAGGAATCCGCCAGGTCACTCGGGCTCGGCCCGTGGCGGACGTTCACCAGGGTCGTGCTCCCGCAGTTGCGCCCGGCCGTCCTCGGCGGGTCGCTGCTGGTTGGCCTGCACCTGCTCGCCGAGTTCGGCGCCCTGCAGATGCTGCGGTTTCCCACCTTCACCACGGCCATCTACGACCAGTACCGCTCGTCGTTCAACGGCCCGGCGGCGAACATGCTCGCCGGCGTCCTGGTGCTGTACTGCGCGGTCCTGGTCGGCACCGAGCTGAGCCTGCGCGGTCGGCACCGCTACGCCCGGCTCGGGCCCGGAGCCAGCCGCACCGCGCAACCCGCCCGGCTCGGCCGGCTCACCGCCCCCGCCGTCGGCGGGCTCGGCGCGGTCGTGGGCCTGGCGCTCGGCGTGCCGCTGGTGAGCCTCGTCCGCTGGCTGCTGGTGGGTGCCTCCGCCGCCTTCCCCGCCGTCGAACTGGCCATCGCCGCCGCGACCGCGGCCGGACTCGGCCTCGCCGGCGCGCTGTGCACCGTCCTGTTGGCGCTTCCGGTGGCGTGGCTCGCGGTACGCCACCCGGGCCGGATCGGGACGCTGCTTGAACGCAGCACCTACACGGCCAACGCGCTGCCGGGCATCGTGGTGGCGCTCGCTCTCGTCACGGTATCGCTGCACATCCTGCCGGCCGTGTACCAGACCACCACCCTCCTGATCGCCGCCTATACGATCATGTTCCTGCCGCGGGCCACGGTGGCGGTGCGAGGCGCGATCGCGCAGGCGCCACCCGTCCTGGACGACGTCGCACACGCCCTGGGCCTGCGCCCGACGCGGGCCTGGCTGCGGGTCACCCTGCCGCTGATCGCCCCCGGCGTCGGCGCCGGCGCCATCCTGGTGTTCCTCGCTGTGGTCACCGAACTCACCGCGACCCTGCTGCTGTCACCCACCGGCACCGACACCCTGGCGACCGAGTTCTGGAGCAACGTCCGCGACGTCGATTACGGCGCGGCCGCCCCCTACGCGGGGTTGATGGTGCTGCTGTCGGCCCCGGCGACCTTCCTGCTCACCCGTTCCGCCAGGAGAAGCACGTGACAGCGCTTAGCGTCAGCCAGGTCACCAAACGGTTCGGCGCCACGACAGCCCTCGCCGGGATCGATCTGCGAGTGCCCGACGGCAGTGTGACGGCCGTGCTCGGGCCGTCGGGCTGCGGCAAGACCACCCTGCTACGGCTGGTGGCGGGATTCAGCGACCCGGACGGCGGGACGATCGACTTCGGCGCCGAACGGGTGTTCAGCCCCGGTCGCAGCGTTCCCGCCCAGCGGCGGCGGGTCGGGTACGTCCCGCAGGAAGGTGCCCTGTTCCCGCACGTGGACGTCGCGGCCAACATCGGGTTCGGCCTGCCCCGCGCCGAACGCCGATCCGCCGGGCGGGCCGCCGAGCTGCTCGACCTCGTCGGGCTGGACGCGAGCCTGGCCCGCCGGTTCCCTCATCAGCTCTCCGGCGGCCAGCAGCAGCGCGTGGCGCTGGCGCGGGCCCTGGCCCCGCGGCCGTCCCTGGTGCTGCTCGACGAGCCGTTCTCCTCCCTGGACGCGGGGCTCCGCCTGAACACCGCCCGCGCCGTCGTCGAAGCGCTGCGTGCCAACCGGACCACTGCGCTGCTCGTCACGCACGACCAGAACGAGGCGCTGTCACTGGCCGACCAGGTCGCCGTCATGGCCGCCGGTCGCATCGCCCAGACCGGCACGCCCCAGGGCATCTACGCCTCGCCCGGCAACCCGACCGTCGCGGCCTTCGTCGGCGCCGCTGTGTTCATGCCCGCCGTCGTCACCGGGCTCACCGCCTCCTGCGACCTTGGCGAACTCGCCGTCCGGCCCGGGTCTCCCCAGGGCGAGGCGCGCCTGCTCGTCCGGCCGGAACAGATCAGGCTCCTCGCCGCAGCGGACGGCGACAAGAACCAGAACGAGGACCGAAACGAGAACCAGAACGAGAACCAGAACCAGAACCAGAACGAGAGCCAGGACCGAAACGAGAACGAAGGGCGGGACAAGGAGCGGAACGGGGTGGTCGGCCGGGTCACCGAGGTGCGGTACTTCGGCCACGACGCCACCGTCCAGCTCCGGCTCGACCGGTCCGGCCGCACCGTGACGGCGCGGGTGCCGGGGCGCCAGCTTCCCGAACCCGGCACCCGCGTACGGCTGTCGATCACCGGGCCCGTCACGGCCTTCCCACCCCATTGACTCCGTCGCGGCTCTCACCGACGCCGGTCTCGGCGCCGGCACGGTCGCGGCGGTCACGAGCGCCCTGCTACCGCCACGCCGGTCGATCGTCACCGCCTGACCGTCCCCGAACGACGACAGGTCCGCCGGTCGATTCGTACAGTCAGACTTATGACGTCGCCCACGCCTATGACGTCGCCGGCGGGAACCGCCCGGATCGACACCTGGATCTGGTGCGTGCGCCTGGTCAAGACGCGATCGCAGGCGACCGCCGCCTGCCGCGCCGGCCATGTCCGCCTCAACGGCGAGCGGGTCAAGCCGGCCCATCCGGTGCGGGCCGGCGACGAGATCCGGGTGCGCCAACCCGGGCACGAGCGGGTCGTCGTCGTCACCCGGATCCTGCACAGGCGGGTCGGCGCGCCCGTTGCCGCGGAGTCCTTCGTCGACCGCAGCCCGCCGGTCGCGCGCGAGGTGCCGCCGGTGCTGGCCGTACGCGATCGGGGCGCCGGGCGGCCGACGAAGCGCGACCGGCGGGCGCTGGAACGCCTGCGCGACCAGCCCCGCCGGCCGGATGCGCGGTAGCGGCGCCGCTACTGGGTGCCCAGTAGCGGCGCCCCGGTCAGGCGACGCCTCGGTCGAGGGAGTCCGCAACCGCCCACACACCATGACCATCCTCAGGAACCTTGCCCTGGAATTACTAACCCTGGTACTACCCACCATGGGATTACTTCGCATCAACGGTGTGAAGTAAACGAAGGAAGCGACCGGGTACGTTGCCGGTGACCGGGACCTGGCTCTGCCGCTACGTGCCGCGTAGCGTTATCCGCGCCCGTGGAATGCGATCGTGAGGTTGATCTGCCTGGACGACACGACCGCGGGTCGTGCCCCGCCGCACCGACCGGCTCGAACTAGAGTCAGGCCCATGGGGCGAGTGTCATCCCAGGGCTGCGCGAAGGTCGCGTGGTGTGACGGCCCATTGCGCTAAGTGGCTATGAATTGGAGTGTCCGGCGGCGGTCTCCGGCGATGTGTTCGAGGGTTTCCTTGACTTTTCGGACTCCGCGGAGGCGGAGGAGGTTCAGGGCAAGGTTGCGGATGGTGGCGAGGTTTCTCGGCCCGTTTCCCGTGGA
>NZ_CDXDOS010000163.1:0-7627 GCF_978021245.1 Frankia sp. CoBUL1 | reverse complement strand
AGTGGGGACGAGGACGGGGGGATGGACCGGGACGGGGACGGGGACGGGGAGATGGACTCCGACGACGTGCCGGTCGACGTCCCGGGACTGACCACCGCCGTGGCGACGCCGGCCCCGCTGACCAAGAAAAACACAACGACAAACACCGTCGATACCAGACCGCGCGACGGCCGTGGCACGAATCGACCAGATACTCGCTGGCCAGACACCAGAGCGCCCCCCGGGTGCGGCTGGCAACACGCCCGTTGCCGGCGGCCTGCCCCGGACCGGCGGAGACAACGTGATGCACGTTAGGCGGAAGTCCCGCCCTACGACGATCGATAGGATAACAGTCGCGTTGCCGGTCATCCGGGCCACGGGGAGAAGCGGTGAATGTCAGATTACCGACGGGGAGGTCGGCGCGGGAAAGTATTTTCGTCGCCGTTTGCCTGACGGCGTGCCTGAGTTGGCTCATGTTACCCATGGCGTCTCCGGTCCATGCGGCGGACGGCGGCGGGGTGGAACTCGGCGTCACCGTCGACGGTCAGCCCCTCGGTGAGGACCACGTGGTCCTCGAAGCCAGTGCGGTCGCCCGCGTGGTGGTCAGCGTGCAGAACCTGACCCGGTCGAATGTCCCCGTCGACTCGGTACGGCTGAGCGGAACCGTGCCCGGCCTCACCTTCTTCGACTACGACACCCGGGTGCGCACGACCATCCCGGCCCGCGGATCGGCGAACTGGACCGTCGACCTGGATGTGCGCGACCTCGACGGTCGGGCCACCGGATTGATGCCGGTGGAGGTGGCGATCCGGGGCGCGGACCTGCACACAGTGGCCAGGGTGTCGGGAACCGCCGACATCCACGGATCGCTGTTGTCCATCTACGGGCTGTTCGGCCTCGGGCTTGTCGTCCTGATGGGGCTGCTCTGGGCCGTCGCGTTGCTCCCGCTCGGTCGCCATGCGGTGCCGGCCACCTGGTGGCAGCGCGGCCTGCGGTTCGTGCCCGCCGGCTGCGGGGTCGGTCTGTTCGTCATCTTCGCGCTTTCAGCCACTCGGCTGCTGTCGCCCGGCATCCCCAGTGATTTCGGCATCACCATCACGGCGACCGCCGTCTGCTTCGGGCTCGGAGCCCTGCTGCCCCAACTGGTCCCGACGACGAGGCGCGGCTGACCCCACCGGCCGTCCACGGCCTACGCGACCGCCTCGTGGTGCCCTCGGCGTGATGCGACGCGACGCGCCGGAGCCGCTTAGAGGACGACGTCACGACGTCAGGGCACCATCGCAGTCGACCGGCGGACCTTCCGAGGAGACCACGTGACCGATCACCTGCGAACCTTGACCGCAGGCCCCGCCCGCCCCGGCCTTCTCGAGGGTCGACGGGCCGCGCATCGGCGCGGTGGGCGCCGGGCTGCCGCGGTCATGGCGACGGGCACGGTGATCCTCGCCCTCACCGCCGCGTGCGGCGGCACAACCACCCCGACGCCACGGCCCACGCCGAACGCGCCCGCTTCGGTGTCGGCCAAGCCGTCCCCGACCGGTCCGTTGACGAGCGCGGGAACCGCCGGCGCGACGAAGGTGACGGTCACCGAGACCGAGTTCGTGATCAAACTTTCCCGGAACACGTTCACCCCGGGCACCTACACCTTCGTCACCCAGAATGCCGGACACGTGACGCACGCGCTGAGGATCGAGGGGCCCGGCCTGCACGAGGCCACGACGAAAGACCTCGCACCGGGTGAGTCCGAGGACCTCACCGTGACCCTGCAGCCGGGTACCTACGAGCTGGACTGCCCGGTCGACAACCACGAGTCGCTGGGTATGAAACTCGACATCACGGTGTCCTGAGCCGTCCCCACCATCTGGGTGGAGTCGACTGACGCCCACGTCAGCGCACCGCTCGCCGGCCGGCGCCCGCGACGTTCCGCGCCTCGCGGCCGCAGGCGGGGCGTGTCATTCATTGACAAGTTGACTACAGATCGACACCATCCGGCTTCATTTAGTAATCAATTGACGGGGTGCCAGCCGGTCCTCCGTCCAGCCATCCCGACCCGATCCGGCGCCAGGATCCTGGCGACCGAACCCGTGCGACGGCGCCCCGGCGGCCACGACGACGGTCGGGAAGGCCTGACCAGGGAGGTCGGCCGTGCCGAGCAACCGGAGAACATTCGTCCACCTAGCGGTCATGGCCGCAGCCGCCGCACCGTTGTCCCTCACCGGGCTTCCCCCGGCCCTGGCGGCGCCGGTTCCAGAACCACGACCCGACCCACGCCAGACGACGCCGGCCGGGGTCGGCATTCCCGGACCGGGCAGTCCCGGCTCGCTGACCAGTGGCAACAGCCGCGGACTCTACGTTGGTCACTGGGACAGCAGCGCGTACAGCGCCACGGGCTTCCTTTGGCGCGACGGCACCGTGCATGTCCTCAACGGCAGCACAGAGCCGAAGGCGGTGACCGAGGAAGGCCTGGTCATCGGCGATTTCGTCAGCCACTACGACCGGCAGGCGTTCCGGCTGGAACACGGAACCTCCCTGCCCCAGGGTCTGGGCTACCTCGGCGGCACCCACACGGCCGGCGGCTACAGCAGCACCGCGGTGGCGGTCAACCGCGCCGGGGTCATCGTCGGCACCAGCACCACCAACGCCGGTACGTTCCATGCCTTCCGGTGGGCGGACAACCACCTGCAGGACCTGGGTACGCTCGGCGGCCCGAGCAGCTCCGCCGTCGCGGTCACCAGCGCCGGGGTCATCGCCGGCAGCAGTGACACCGCCGCCGGCCCATCCCGCGCCTTCCGCTGGTGGAGAGGCACCCTGCACGACCTGGGTACCCTCGGCGGCCCGTCAAGCACCGCGGTGGCCGCGAACGACGCCGGGCAGATCGTGGGCTACAGCGACACGGCCGACGGGCACACCCACGCCTTCCTCTGGGAACGCGATCGTCTGATCGACCTCGGTACGCCGCCCGGCGACACCGAATCCTGGGCGATCGGGATCAACAACGCCGGCCAGGTCCTCGTCCTGAGCCGCGGCTCATCGAACCATGCATTCGTCTGGTGGCACGGCCAGCGCACGACCATCAGCGTGCCCAGCGGCGACTTTGGGGTGACCGCCATCAACGACCGGGGAACCGTCGCCGGCACGGCGAACGGGCACGCGTTCCGTTGGCACGACGGCCGTTTCACCGATCTCGGCACGCTGGGCGGGCCGTACAGCGACGCGAACGCCATCACCCCCACCGACGTCGTCCTCGGTTCCTCGGTCCCGGCGGACTCCCCGATTCCGCTCGCGACCTTCTGGCCGGCCCCCGGCCGCTGACGCGGCGGCTGTCCGGTCAGCACAGCACATTGAACACCGTGAGCATGATCTAGCCGGTAAACAGAAGAGCACCACGTCGAACTCGTCGTCAGGGAACGGGAGGTCAGCCGCGTCCGTCTCCGTTCGCTCCAGGCTCAGTCCGCTCACACCAAGCCCAGTCCAGGCCCGGTCCAGGCCCGGTCCAGGCCCAGCCCGTGACGCGACCCGCGAGGCGTTTTCGGTCAGGATGGACGATGTCGGACGGAGGAGACCCCGCCGGCACGGCGGACCGCCGGCACCAGCACGGACGACCCGACGGAGGATCATCATGAGCGAGTCCGGAGACATCACGGTACAGACCCTGCCCGGCCACGTCGCCGTCGTCGAGGTCTGCCGTCCGCCGCACAACTTCTTCGACGTGCGCCTGATCCAGACCCTCGCCGACATCTACGACAAGCTCGACGCCGACTCCGACGTCCGTGCCGTCGTGCTGTGCTCCCAGGGCAGGAACTTCTGCGCCGGAGCCGACTTCTCCGGCGCGAGTGCGGCCGAGGCGATCTCGGCGGACGAGGGGGCGCAGGCCCTCTACCGCGAGGCGCTACGGCTGTTCGCCTCCCCGATACCGGTCGTGGCCGCGGTGCAGGGCAGCGCGGTCGGCGGCGGGCTGGGGCTCGCGCTGTCCGCGGACTTCCGGGTCGCAAGCCCGGACAGCCGCTTCGCGGCGAACTTCTCCCGGATCGGGCTGCACCAGGGCTTCGGCATCTCGGTGACCCTGCCGGCGGTCGTCGGCCGGCAGAAGGCGCTCGACCTGCTCTACACCGGTCGCCGGGTTGGTGGGCAGGAGGCGTTCGGCATCGGCCTCGCCGACCGGCTCGTGCCGAACGCCGAGCTGCGGGAGGCCGCGGTGGCGCTGGCCGGTGAGATCACCGCCGCCGCGCCGCTGGCCGTGCGCAGCATCCGGGAGACGATGTGGGCGGATCTCGTCCCCGTCATCCGGGCGGCCACCGAGCGGGAAACCGCCGAGCAGGCCAGGCTGCGGGCCACCGAGGACTTCGCCGAGGGGGTGCGCGCCTCGACGGAGCGCCGCGCGCCCCGTTTCACCGGCCGCTGAGTGGTCCGGGCGGGCCGGTCCTCGGGGATTTCGGGCGGGCGGGACGAGCCACCGGTCAGGCCTGGCCGCAGGCCGCCGCCTCAGCCGGCGAGGAACCGCCCGCCCAGATAGGCCTCGGCCAGCTCGCAACTGTCCCGGGCGTACTCGGTGGCACTCGGCACCGCGTCCGAGTGCGGATGGGTACCCAGCCAGGCCACCAGGAGCAGCCGGCGCAACAGGACGAAGGTAGGGATCATCGCTACGTCGTCCGCGGTGAGCAGGCGCTGGCGCTGGTAGGCGGCCAGCCAGGCGGCCACCAGGTCGCCGGCCTCGTCGAGGTGCTCGATGAAGGACAGCGACGCGGCAAGATCCCAGAGGTACCAGCCGAAGCCGCAGTCATCGAAGTCGATCACGCAGACGTCCCCGGTGGACGCGTCCCGGGGTACCAGGAGGTTCGCCAGCCGCATGTCGGCGTGGACGAGCCCGAACCGGTCCGGCCCGGTGCCGAAGGCGGCCAGGCGTGCCTCGATGTCGGCCGCGGCCCGGCTCAGCAGGCCCAACGCCGCGCGGCCGTCCCCCCGCGGGCCGTCCCCCGGCGGGCCGGGGTCGTCGGCCAGCGCGGTGACCAAGCCCTCCGACCAGCTCCCCCACCGGCCGGCGTCGCCGAGCATGCTCCGCCAGGTCCACTCGAAGCGGGCGAAGGTAGTCGGGCGGGACCACTCCCGCGCGTGCCGGTGCAGCCGCGCGGTGATGTCCCCGAGCTGCCCGAACGCGCCGCGCAGGGACATGGGGTCCGTCGGTTCCGGTGAACGTCCGTCGACCCATTCGAACAACACGGCGTGCCGCTCGGCACCACCCGGCCCAGCGGGATCCGGCCCAGCGGGATCCAGCGAGGCGGCACTCGGGGGGAGGGTTCCGGTCGCGGCCACGGTCGCCACGGGCCCACCCGCCCTCGTCGGCACGACCGGCGGCGTCACGACCACGCCGTCGGCGCGCAGGGCAGCCACCCACGCCAGCTCCCCGTGAATCTCGACGAGAGTGTGGTACCCGGGCCGGTGCAGCCGCAACGCCCAACGCCGGCCGGTCGCCGGGTCGTCCACGCGGTAAGTGACGTTCTCCGAGACATGCAGCAGGCTCGCCCGCGGCGACGGGCCGAGATCATAGGCGGCGAGGACGTCACCGAGGACGCCATCCAGCCCCACCAGCCCGTCGACGGAGGTCGCGCTCACCGTACGACCGCCGGTCCGGGCGAGATGGCGTCCCCGTGGGAGGACGTGACCCCGCGTACCGCTCCGGCCTGCTTGAACCCTTGCCTGAACCCTGTTTCACCAGGGGAAATGGTCCGCATCCATCTTGTTTGCCGGAGTCGGCGGGCCACCGTCAAGGAACCGGGCCCGGCCGCACCCACCGTCGAAACCCATCATCGAAGAACCACCGCCACGGCGAGAGCACGGCTACGGCGAGAGCACGGCTACGGCGAGAGCGACGACGCGCCCCAGCCTGCCGTGGCCGAACTGCGCGCGCAGCTCACAGCGGCCGACGCCGTGCTGTTCCGCACCCCGCAGTACGCAGGCGCGCTACCCGGAAGCTTCAAGAACCTGATCGACTGGACGATCGGCGGCGGGGAGTTCTACGGTAAGTCCGCTGCCTGGGTCAACGTGGCCGCCCCGAGCCGGGGGAGGGGTGCCCGAGCCGAGCTGGGGGACGGTGCTGGACCAGGTGGCTGCCAACGTCAGCGCGTCGGCCTGCGCGTCGTTTCCCGTGGCAAGGGAGGCCATCGGTCCGGACGGCACGGTGAGCGACCCACGGGTGCGTGCCGGACTCGCCGAGGTTCTGCGGGCCGTCGTGCACCACCTCGGCCTGGCAGACACGGCAGGCACGGCAGATGTCGCAGGCACGGCAGATGTCGCGGCGGGGTGGGCCCATCGCGGCCCACCGGCGACCGACCCGGACGGCCGACCACCGATGGACCCGCGTGTGGGACACCGATCTTCCCTCCCTTGCGCCCTGCGCGGCGTCTCACCCGGACAGGTGACCCGCCGCGGCCGGACACGTCAGTTCGGGATGGGCTGGCAGTTGGGTTGCGGGACGGGTGGGTAGGGAGGGCAGGGCGTGCCGGGCGGCTGGCAGCCCGCGCCGGTGGTGAGCAGACCGAGCGTGACGGCGGCTCCGATGGTCACCAGAATGCGACGGACACCGACAGCTCGCCCGGTTCTTCTCTTAACGGGTCGACGCATATTTGAACCTCTCTCGCGTCTCTCACGTGTTCTCCGATCCGCTATTCCCTACCAGAACTTCCCCACTCAATGACAACGGCGCGCCGAGCCCTTCGATTCCGTTCCACGTTTACGTATTCCCGTCCGGATTATCGGGCCGCGCATCGGGCGGGCAGCCGGGCCGGTGAGAACCCGATGCGGTTGACACCGGAACGCCCCTGCCCGTCCAACCATCGATGACAACATTCACAAGATGGGAGAACCGATACATCTGTGTCGAACCGGCGCAAGTCCGGGCGGCGGTCACGCCTGCCGTTGACCGCTATTGACCGCCGTTGACCGCTATTGACCGCCGTTGACCGCCGTTGACCGCCATCCGGGAGGACCAGTCCAGTTACCGACCATTGCCCGGGAGCACGGGCCGGATGACCGGCTGCGTCCACATTCACCGGGGGTGCCCGCAAGGGGTATCCGCATACCCCGGATGGGCTCATGCTTCCGGTCCGGTGGAGATGTTCCCGTAGGACCTGACCACTCAGCGTACCGGGCCCCTAGTATCCTCGGGCCGGGATGACAGATTTCTGGAAATACAGCACGGAGGAAACCATGCTCCCCTCACCGGGCAGGTCGGTGTGCCGCCCGCACCTCGATCTGGTGCCCGTCCTTACCGACGACTCCGGGGCTATGGGGGATGCGGCGCAATCCGTTTCGGCCCGTACCCGGCACCCGTCCCGCCGCGCCGTATCCATCATGGTCACCGCAATACTGCTCATTCTGTTCTCAGCGTTGCCTGCCGGCGCCATGATCCGCCGTCCGACGTATCATCCACTCCCGGTGACCAACGTTTCGTACGAGACCGGCGCGGTGAGCGGCGTCGGGCGGCAGACCGACCTGACAATCACTGACAAAGGACCGGGGATCCTGCACGTCCAGTCAATCTCGGTGGACGGTGAGCGCCTCCTGGATCAGAACTCCCACCTCTGGATCGCGTCAGTGCGACGTCAAAGTAGGTACGGCGTGGCGTATTGAGTTTGTGGTCGGTTACTGCTACGGG
>NZ_CDXDOS010000162.1:0-7708 GCF_978021245.1 Frankia sp. CoBUL1 | reverse complement strand
GCCCCTCGCCGCCAGCCGCGCCGGCCGGCTCACCCTCGACCAGCTGCCCCGGGCCTGGCCCCGGCTGCCCGCACCCGCACCAGTATCCGACCGACCGGACGCCATACCCGCCGGGGCGGGCCTGCGACCGCCCGCGCCGATGCCCCCCGCCGAGTACCGGGGGTGAGCGGCCACGACCAAATACCTCGCCGCCGCCGTCGCCGCGGTGGTCCTGCTCATCGTGCTCATGGGCGCCGCCGCCGCCCAGCTGGCCGAACGCGTCCTCTGCGCGCCGGTCGCCGGCTGGTTCCTCGGCTACACCAGCGGCGGCAGCCCCAGCCAGACCGCCCTCGCCGACATACCGCCTGACTACCTGAACCTTTACATGCAGGCCGCAGCAACCTGCCCCGGCCTGTCCTGGAGCACGCTCGCCGCCATCGGCAAAACCGAAAGTGATCACGGTCGCAGTCGGATGCCGGGCGTAGCCAGCGGTACCAATTCCGCTGGCGCGGCCAGGCCCATGCAGTTCCTCGCCCGACGTTCGCCGACGTCGTCGCCCGCCACCCCCTGCCGGCGGGCGGCGCGCACCCGCCGTCGCTCTACAATGCCCACGACGCGGTCTACGCCGCTGCGGTGTACCTATGTGACAACCACGTCGCCACCGATCTGACCGGGGCGCTGTGGCAGTACAACAACTCCGACGCCTACATCGCCCAGGTCGTCACCCAGGCCACCCAGTACAGCTCGACCGGCGGCTTCGGAGCCGACACCGCATCGTCCGACGCTGGCTACGCCGCCGTCGTCTACGCCCAGGGCCAGCTCGGCATCCCCTACCTGTGGGGCGGGGACGGCCCGGCCGAAGGCGGCTTCGACTGCTCCGGACTCACCCGGGCCGCCTACCTCGCCGCCGGGATCAACCTGCCCCGCACCGCACAGACCCAGTACGAGGCCGGACCCGTCGTCCCGCCCGAGGAGCCACTCCAGATCGGCGATCTCGTCTTCTACGGCACCGCCACCAACATCCACCACGTTGCGATCTACATCGGAAACGAGCAGATGATCACCGCTCCAGGACGCGGCAAGGTAGTGAAAATCGCCCTGTATAGGTGGGAAGGGGACGACTATTTCGGGGCGACAAGGCCGGGCAACTGAGATTTATTCGGACCAGATGCAACACCCGACGAGCGGCCCGAAAAGCGGCAATACCGGACTTTCGGAGCGCCACAAGTCCGAGTCTATCGCGACACGCCGCCCTCCGACGGCTATACGCCGGTGGCGACGTCCGATGCAACGATGATGC
Source organism: Frankia sp. CoBUL1 (assembly GCF_978021245.1). Lineage (NCBI taxonomy): Bacteria > Bacillati > Actinomycetota > Actinomycetes > Frankiales > Frankiaceae > Frankia > Frankia sp. CoBUL1. The sequence goes on along the minus strand of NZ_CDXDOS010000162.1, from coordinate 6,429 downwards.
ATCGGATGCAACAGGAGGTGGCCGTGGCGCAGCGTGTCGATCTGCCCGGCGCTGCGTACCTTGTACTGGATGCGACGGTTGCGCATTTCGATCCAGCGGCGGCGGTGTTTGCGGCGATGTTGGAAGGCTGGTCGCGTCAGCAGCAGAGCCGGTTTCTGCGGCCGGCCATGATCCGGGCTCGGCTCGATCTCGTACGCCGGTTCGCGGCCTTCACGAACCAGTACCCGTGGGAGTGGACCCCGGGTGAGGTGGAGGCGTTCACCTCCGAGCTGGTCTCAGGAGCGAGCCCGCGGGCGGCGTCGACGGTGCGGGCCTACCAGTTGACGGTGCGGCTGTTCTGCGAGTTCGTTACCGACGCCCGGTATGGCTGGCCGGTCGAGTGCGAGCGGCGGTTCGGGGCGGTGCCGAGCCAGATCTGCCACGAGTGGAACACCGTCGCGCACCGGGTCGACTATGAAGGCCGGCCAGGGCGGCGGGCGCTGACCTACGACGAGGTGCAGGCGCTGTTCGATGCCGCCGACGCCCGCGTCGAGGAGATCCGCACCCGGGGTCGGAAGAGCGCGCTGGCGGCGTACCGGGACGCGGTTGCACTCAAGACGGTGTACGCCTACGGCCTGCGGCGGGAAGCTGCCCTGCTTGACGTTGTGGACTTCCGCCGGAACCCACGTGCCACTGCCCATGGCCGGTTCGGGTCGGTGCAGGTGCGGTGGGGCAAGGCATCGCGAGGCAGCCCGCCGAAACGGCGCACGGTGCTGACCGTGCCCGAGTTCGACTGGGTCGTCGAGTTGCTCGACGACTGGTGCGAGCAGCTGCGTCCGCAGTTCGATCCCGGCCAGCATCCTGCCCTGTGGGTGACCGAACGGCGCGGCCGGATCGCCGTCCGCCATCTCGATGACCTGTTCGGTCTGGTGCGGCGGACGGCAGGACTGCCGGAGGAGCTGGATTTGCATTCGCTGCGGCACAGCTATGTCACGCATTTGTTGGAGTTCGGTTATCCGCCGCTGTTCGTGCAACAGCAGGTTGGGCATTCCTACGCTTCGACGACCGCGATTTACACGTCGGTGTCGGACGAGTTCCGTAACCGGCTGCTGGAGAAGTCACTGCGCCGCTTCGAGGACCTGTGGGAGACACCCCGGTGACCCGGACGACGAGTATCCGCTGGCATCTGCGGACCCGGATGGCGGAGAAGGGGCTGTTCCAGACGTCCGATCTGGTGCCGCTGCTGGCCGAACGCGGCGTGCACCTGTCCCGGGAGCAGGTCTTCCGACTGGTGACCCAGCCACCGCAGCGGCTGTCGATGGACACCTTCGCCGCCTTGTGTGACGTGCTCGGCTGCACACCGAACGACCTGATCGAGGTCGTGGCGGTCGCCGAGCAGGTCGCGAAGACAGGCATCCGCGGGCAGACGGGCCGCGGGCGGGGCGCCGGCGGGGCTGCGGCGCACCACGATCCGCCGGCCGGGGGGACTATGACACCCGACCGGCCGGGAGTTTCGACGAGCTCTTTTCGGGGGCCGGCGGCCCGTTCCGCCCGGCGACCGCCTGTCGATCGCCAGGCGGTCCTGCATGCCTTGACCGGGCGGCTCGTCGCTGTCGTCCCTCGGATGACGGAGGTCGAGGCTTGCCGTCACCTCGACGCGGTCGCGGGAACGGTGAACGCGCGGTTGGCCTGGTTGGACGACCATCTCGCCGCGTTCCCGGACGCGCTGCGGTCAGGAAGCTCCGACGTGCCTGCTGTCTTCATCCGGCTCGCGTACACGCTGCACCAGGCGGGATACGCGGTCGTGGTGCCCGCCTGCGTCGACTGCGAGCAGGTCGCGGCAGCCCTGCCGCAACGGGCCGAGGGCTGCCGGATCTGTGCCCGGTGCGCAGGACGCCGGCAGACCAAAGTGTGCGGGCGCTGCGGCCGACGCAACTCGGTCCGGGCCCACGAGCCCGACGGGACACCGGTGTGCCAGAACTGCTGGAACCGCGACCCCGCCAGCTGGGAGACCTGCGCCAGCTGCGGACGCGGGGCGCCGCCGGCGGCGCGGCCGAACGGGCAGCCGATCTGCCGGCGCTGCTACGAAACACCCCGCGTGATCTGCGCCGGCTGTGCCCGATCCGCCGTCGAGGCCGCCCGCACCGACACCGGCGAACCGCTATGCGGCGCCTGCCGGCCGCCGTCGCGCTGCGGCCTTTGCGGAAGAGAGCGTCGGCTCAAGGTCCGCGCCCGCGACGGTCAGCCGGGGCTGTGCGAGGCGTGCTACCGCCGCACCCTGTTCGGCGTCTGCGACGCCTGCGGGCTGATCGGGAAGCTGGCCACAACCGGCGCCCACGGCGGACCCCGCCTCTGCACCCGCTGTCGACCTGCGGCCACCCGGCATTGCTCGCGGTGCGGACGTGACCGGCGGATCATCGCCACCTGGCCGATTGGCAGCGTCTGCGCCTCCTGCTACGCCTGGACACGCCGCCACCCCGCCCCCTGCCCCGACTGCCAACGCACCCAAGTGCTCGTCGGCCTCGACCAGCAAGGCCAGCGAATCTGCGGCCGGTGCGCCGGCCTGAACGTCGACTACGACTGCCCGGTCTGCGGACGCGCCGGGTTCGTGCCCCGTGACGGGATGTGCGAACGCTGCCTGGCAGCCCGCCGCGCCAACGAGTTGCTCACCGGAACGAACGACGCCATGCGTCCCGAGCTGCGCCCGCTGGCGACCGCCCTGGCCAACACCGACGCGCCCGACGCCATCCTGACCTGGCTACGACCCGGTGGGCCCGCCGAATGGCTATTTCACCGTCTCGCTGACGCGGAGGCTCCGCCCAGCCACGAGCTGCTGGACACCTGGCCCCAGACCCTCGCCCTGCACCGGCTGCGCCAGACCCTCATCCACGTCGGCGTCCTGCCCGACCGCGCCGACCACCTCGAACGCCTCAGCCCCTGGCTCGACAACCTCCTCACCACGCTGCCCACCGTCCACAGCAGCCTGATCCGTCCCTGGGCGCACTGGGCGATCCTGCGCCGAGCCCGCCACCGGCTACCCGCCCGGCCATTCACCCCGCACGCCGCCGGCTGGGCCCGCACCCGCACCCGCATCCGCGCCGCGCTCCGCCTGCTCGCCTGGATCGACGACCAACAGACGACACTCACCGATCTCACCCAGGCCGACGTCGACCGCTGGCTGACTGAACAGCCTGCCGAGAGCGCCTACCCAGCCCGCGAGTTCCTGCACTGGGCCCGCAGCCGACGCCTCACCGGCGACGTGACGATCCCGAAACGGCGACCCCGTCACATCGTCACCGCGATCAGCGAAGACGACCGGTGGACCCACCTACGCCGCTGCCTGCACGCCCGCACTCCTGCTGCTCTACGGCCTGCCCGTCAGCCGGATCTCGGCTCTACACGCCGACCAGATCGACCGTGAGGGCAATCGGACCCTGGTCCGCCTGGGAGCACACCGGCTGCTTCTCCCTCCGGCCGTCGCCGACCTGCTGCTCGCCCAACGCGACACCGCTCGAACGGTGGCTGTTCTCGGCCGCAGTACCCCGCCAGCAACAGGTTGGCTGTTCCCCGGCGGCTTTCCCGGCCGGCCGGCCCGTGACGTGGTCTACCAGGCACTTCGCGACAACGGACTGCCGCATGCGCGGCACGCTCGCAACGCCGCGCTGATGACGCTCGCCGCGGACCTACCCGCCCCGATCCTCGCGAGCCTGCTGGATCTCCACATCGCCACCGCCTGGACCCAGCAGGCAGCCCATGACTGGGCCCTCTACCTCGCCGAGCGAGACTCTCCCGGCCCCTGACCAACCCTCCTCGCCCGAGTGCGGCGAGCTGGCATCGTACACGGCCCGGAGATCAGCACGACGTCCTGGCCCAACAGATCGAACAGCGACGCCAGGAAGGTCTGGTGCCGGAGGCGCTCCGCCGGCGCGATGGGCGCGGGCGGCAACGCGTCGACCGTGGTCAGCGCGCGCTCGTACAGCTCCTCGCCACTCGCCGAACCGACCGGTACGAGCTTGAGCCGCCATCCATGGCTATAGCGATCATCGATGAGCACGCCGGAGGAGCTGGGCACGACGAGGCGAGGTCTCGCCCGACCGGCCCACTTGTTCTTGCCATCGATCGGTATGGCAGACTCGCGCCGAACGCCACGACCCGCAGGCCTTTGTTGCGCGCCTTCGCCCGGACCGGCGGCGATGGCGGATCAGATCGGAATCTGGGCGCCGTGGTGGAGGAATGACTGCCGGTGGAATCACGCCGCGTCCCACATTCCCACTGCCAAGGAAGCACCCGGCGAACGGCCCGTTCGCGCTGGGACACGCCGGACCGGTTCCCGCCGTGACCGATCCACTTCGGCAGACCGACAGTGCAGGCATCGTCTCGCGCAACAACCGCAAGGACTACGCACTGGATCCGGCGCCGATCGCGATCGGCGGTCAGGCGAAGGTCACCGGCGCGCGACACAAGGCGACCGGGCAACGGGTAGCCGTGAAGCAGCTCCGCTTCCGCGACGCAGCCGCTCTCTCTCGCATGCGCCGTGAAGTCGAGGCCGGCCGCCGATTCGGCCAGCTCCCGCACGTCATGCCTGTGCTCGACTCCGGCGAGGACTGGCTCGTCATGCCACTCGCCGACGCCACTGCGGAGTCTCGAGTGGCGATACTCGCCGACCCAGTCGAGTTGCGCCGCCTGGTGACCGCTGTCTGCCTGGCACTGCGCGAACCGCACCGCGAGGGCTGGATCCACCGCGATCTGAATCCGCGAAACGTTCTGGAACTGAACGGCGACTGGGTCGTGGGCGACTGGGGGCTCGGGCGCCGGCCACGAGGGCAATCAAGCGATCCCCGTCATACCCAGACGGGTAGTTCCTTCGGCACCGACGGATTCGCCGCCCCCGAGATGTACGACGACGCGCACGCCGTCGGGCCACAAGCCGACGTCTACAGCATCGGACGGATCATCGCGTGGGCCCTGACCGGCACCTGGCCCCGGCGGTACGAGCCGTTGCTCCCCGACGGGCCATGGCGGACTATCGTCTGGCAGTCGACACACCGGTCACCGGACCGCCGGCCGCCGACGACCGACGATCTTCTCCTGCTGATCCGGTCCGAGCTGGACGGAACGACCGCCTCGCCCACCGAACGCGGTCGACGGCTGCTGGCCGCAGCGACCGCTGGGGACGCGGCGGCGCCCGGGCAACTGTTCGAGCTTCTCGCCTCGGGCCAAGGCGACGACGAATTGCTCGGTCAGGTGGCCGCACGCCTCACGGGTGAGCCGCTCCGGCGCGCGCTCACCGCGGATCTGCCGGTCGCGCGGGAGGTCGTGTCGGCACTGAGAGCCGCGTGTTCCGACGAGCAGGTGCCGGGCACCGGGGACGGGGCGAACGACCGGGTCATCAGCTGGCTGCTGGACGTAGCGAACCAGGCCGACGAGCTGGATGACTGGGACCTGCTGGACCTGGCCGTTGATGCCATCACCGAGCTGGTCGGCGAGATGACTAGCCTGCCGGTTAGCCAGGCCATCGGCGACTGGTTCGCCAGTCGCGAGCAGCACTGCGCGGCGACAGTCGCGGCGGCGTTGCGCCGCCGAGTCCCGGCCGCGCGGCTCTTCGCCGCTCTCTAGCTGAGCGCCCCATGATCGACCCGCGGATCCGGGCTGCATTGAGCGGTGAGTCGACACGCAGTGGCCCTCGCCACGGAGCCGCATCCAGCCGGGATCTCGAACATTTCCGCACCGGACGCGCCCGTGGGCGCCCGCGGCGAGCCTGGGGCACCCCGCGACGACAGATCACCACCGTGCTTACGCTGCTTGCTCTGATCAGCGCATCGATGATCGTCATTCTCACAAGCCGCCACAATGGCACTGGCTCGCAAAGCGGCACCAACGCTCCGAGCGACCGCAGCTCCCCGAGCAGCAGCGCCTCGGACGCCAGCATCATCGGATTGCCCACCGTACCGAGCGAGCTGGCCGACGACGACGCCATGCGGGCGTTCGTCGCTGGCTGGGACGCATATCCCGGCTGGGTCACCTGCCGGACCGGCGCCGACGAGACCCTGCTGACGGGAAGCTTCCCCGCATCTCCAGCCGAGCCGGTGGCACCCACCCACAGCCTCTACTGCAGCATCGGCGGGACCCTCACGGTCATGTTCGCCAGCTTCACAAAGCGCGGGCAGTATGAGGCGGTCGCACCGCACTATTTCGATGCACCGGCAGCCCGGAGGGAAGGGCAGGAGACGCCCGCGGCCAGCACGCATATCTTCGCCTGGAGCTCGACGCAGCGTGCCCTGGTCTGGGCCGATCCCGATAACTTCCTCATCGGCGTTCTTGTCACCGACAATGATTCGACAGACCTTGCCAGGGTCTGGCGCCAGTACGACTCCTGAGGCGATGCCGTGAAGCTTAAGTCGATCTTTCCGGTATTGGATCATGTGGGGGTGGGGTGAGTGGGTAGAGCCC
>NZ_CDXDOS010000161.1:0-7758 GCF_978021245.1 Frankia sp. CoBUL1 | reverse complement strand
GCCGGCCGAAATACCCGCTGGAGGTGGAGCCGTGCAACCGGACTCACCCCCGGGGCGGCCGAGCGATGCCGAAGGTGGGGGCGCCCCGATCCCGAATGTCGGGGCGCCACAACCGCCGACCCGCCACGCCCTCGTGCTTCCGCTCAGACGCCCGATAGTCGCGTGGCAGGACGCCCCCACACCCTCCCTGGAGAAGCCGTGACGAACCCGCCGCCGTTCACTGCCGCGTTCACCCTCGCGCCACACGACCTGTTCGGCCAGGACGTCAAGCACCACAAGGCCCTGAACCTCAGCGACGAGCAGGTGAAGATCCTCACCGAGGAGTGCACCCGCTACCAGGGCACCGCCGACACCAACGTCCGCCAGATGGCGCGGACCGTCGCGCTCGTCCACCACCTCCTGTACGGCGGCACGCTGCCCACGACCGAGCAGATGGAGGAGATCGACCGCCAGCTCGTCCAGTGGGCGGCGCTCGCGCTCGAACTCGCCCGCGCCCAGGTCGCCGGCACCTACCACGGGATGAAGGCCCTCACCCCCGACCAGCTCACGCAGCGCGCCGCCCTCCACCAGGGCGGCGAGCTCCATCCCCCGCGAGCCCTCACCGCCCACTGATCCCCACCGCATCCACCCGCAAGGAGAACAAGTGACCACCACCCTTGCCCCACCGCCGATCGACCGGCTGTCGCTGGAGCTCACCGGCCGCTGCCAGCTTTCCTGTTCCCACTGCTACGCCGACTCGGGCCCGGCCGGCGGGCACGGGCCGATGACCGCGGCCGACTGGGCGGAGGTCATCGACGCTGCCGCCGAGCTTGGGGTCCGCCTGGTGTCGATGATCGGCGGTGAGCCGACGTTGCACCCGGCGCTGCCCGAGCTTGTCGGCCGGGCGCTCGACACCGGCATGACGGTGGAGATCTTCACCAATCTGGTCCGGATCCCGGATGGCCTCTGGCCGACACTGACGCGGCCTGGGGTACGGATGTCCACCAGCTACTACACCGCGGACCAGGCCGAGCACGACCGGGTCACGGGCCGGCGCGGAGCCCATGCGCCCACCCACGCGAACATCGTCGAGGTGCTGCGCCGCGGCATCCCGCTGCGCGTCAACATCGTCGGTGACGGTGAGGCCGCGGACCGGGCGCATGCGGAGCTGCTCGGGCTCGGGGTGCCCGCCATCACCCGTGATCCGGTCCGCGGGTTCGGCCGTGCCGCGGGCGACGGCGTCGCGCCGGGCGGCTGCGGACGCTGCGGGCTGGGCCGAGCGGCGGTCCTTCCCGACGGCCGGATCACCCCGTGCGTGATGAACCGCACGCAGGACGGCGGCAGCGTGCTGACCGCCTCGCTGCGCGAGCTGCTGTGTGGCGAGCAGTGGCAGGAAGCGGTGAACGCCGTGCCGCGACCGCGAGCGCCCTACGCGGCGTGCGGCCCGGACGACGACACCAAACCGTGCGGCCCGGTCCACCCCGAACCCGACCCGAACTGATGACCGAGACCTGGCGGGACCATGCCCGCACCCTGGCCGACGAGATCACCCACCCCGGCTCCCGCTGGCACCCGGTCGTCGCGGACATACCGCGGCACGAACTGGTGCCCGCCTGGTGGACGCGCACCACCGAAGGGTGGGCGCTGCGCCGCGGCCCGATCGGCGACGCGTACGCCGTCCATCGGTCGCTCGTCACCCGCGTCGGCGCCCACCACGCAGACCGGGCCACCGACAGCGACGTGCCCGTGGGCCGGCCGACGTCCTCGGCGACCATGCCGGCCCTGGCGCTCACCATGTACCGGCACGGCCGGCTCGGTGAGGGCCTGGACATCCTCGACGTCGGTACCGGCTCCGGCTACGGCACGGCCCTGCTCGCCCGCAGGTACGGCAGCGACCATGTCACCACCGTCGACGTCGATCCGTACCTGGTCGCCGCCGCCACGGACCGCCTCGCAGCCCTCGACCTGCACCCCACCGCCCTGGCCGTCGACGCGACCGGCCCCCTACCCGGCCGCTACGACCGGATCATCTCCATGGTGTCCGTGGCCAGCATTCCGCCGAGCTGGCTGGATGCACTGCGCCCCGGCGGCCGGCTCGTCACCACGATCAGCGGCACGCACATGGTCGTCACCGCGACCCGCACCCCACGCGGCCTGGTGGGCATGGTCGAGTTCGAGCCCGCCGGGTTCATGAACACCCGCACCGGCGACGACTACCCACCCGCGCCGGTCGAGGCCGAAGACCTGGACGTGCGCAACGGCGAGCACGTCAGCACCGGCCGTTACCCGGTTCTCGACGTCGCCGAAGGGTGGGAGCTGTCCACGCTGTTAACTCTCGCCGCGCCAGGCGTGCGGCACCACTACCGGCGGGAACCCGACGGCCAGCACACCGCGATCATGGCTCATGCGGACGGCTCCTGGGCACGGGCCACCGCCATCGGTACCGAGCAGCCCACAGTCCATCAGGGCGGGCCGCGTCGCCTCTGGGATGCGCTCGACGAGGTCCGCGACGACTGGACCCGCCGCGGATTCGCCCCGTTCCTCGGCGCCAACGTCCGCATCCACGACGACGGCAGCATCCGGCTCACCTACGGCGATTGGACCGCGACTATCCCGGCCGTGACCTGACTTACCAGCATCCACCGCACGGGGGAGATCACATGTCCTGGCAGGCCACCAGCCCGGTCGCCTCGGACGCGCCGACGGTCCGCGTCGCCCGATCGGGCGCCGACGTCGTCATCCGTCACCACACCGCCGATATCCGGCATGACCTTCATCTGCCGTTGGTCGTTTGGTTCGGCGTCGTTCGGGCGATCCGCTCCGGCCGTCTCGACGATCTTGACGCGGCGTGGACGTCGCTCTACTTCCGGTCCGGCCTGGACGGCCTCGCCGTAGCCGGTTGCCGCCCGGCGGCGAGGTGCCCGGCGCACGGTGACGTCCAGGTCGGCAGCCTCCGCGGCTTCCCGGCGCCGCCGGTTCTCCGACCGAGACAAGGTGGAGATCGTGACCTGCGGGGAGCCAGGGGTGCTGCGGCTGCTACGAGCGCGGGGTGGCGCCGTCGAGGTGCACCGGGGGCGGATGTGGCGGGGCATGACGGAGCAGCGCCAGTTCCTGCTCGACGCGTCCCGCGGCCGATATGTGCTATACCTCGACGACGATGTGCTCTGCGAGCCGGCCCTCGTGGACCGGCTGCTCGCCGCCATCCGCATCCTGCGCTGCGGCTTCGTCGGCACCCCACCGTAGGAGCTGAGCCACGTCACGGACGTGCGGTCGCACGAGCAGAAACCCTTCGAGACCGTCACCGACGCCGCGGACGTCCGGCTGGAGCGGGTGCGCGAGGGCACTCCCGGCTGGGAACGCTGGCGGTTGCACAACGCGGCGAACCTCACCCACATCACCGCCGACCTCGCCCGTCGCGGCCGGCTGCCGGCGGGCGGCTGCCACGACCGCACCGAGGCTCCGCCGGTGCAGAAGTCACGGCTAGTGACCTGCGCCGGGTCGATCGGTGCCGCCGTGGGCCGCCGTGGGCCGCAGGCCGCGGGAGACCACGTTGTGCTGGGTGTTTCCGCTTCCGGCGGGCGGTCGCCCCGGCTAGCGTCCAGCGGGTGTGCAGTCGGACCGGCAGACGGGGCGTGACCATGGACGATGACCCGTTTCTCGACTGCCCACAGACGGATCATGGTCATGGGAGGCGGGCGACATCCCGAAGCGCAGGTGCGGCATGGGCGACGAGTCCGATCGACGGCGGTTCCTCCGGCTGGCGGCGGGGGCATCCCTGCCACCCGGGCTGTTCATGGTCCGGAGCGGGCGAGTGATCCCGAGAGTGATCGCGTCCGAGGACGTCCTGAACCACATCGACGCCCGCATCGAGCAGATCACCGGGGCGTACGAGCGGACTCCGATCGGCGCGACGAGCGTGTACCTACGCCGGCATCTGCCGGCCGTCCGCTCCCTGCTCGCCGAGGGCGGGCACCCGACCGCCGTCGACGCCCGCCTGCACCGTGCCGCCGGCCGCCTGGCCGCCCTGTGGGCCACCACCCGCCACGACCTCGGTGACATCCCCGGGGCGATGGCCGCGTTCGCCGAGGCGTTCGGCCACGCCGAGGAGGCGCGGGACCGGACACTCCAGTGCTGGGTTCGGCTGTGGCAGAGCTCCCTGGCCCGCAAGTCCGGCAGCCTGACCTCCGCCCTCGCGCTGGCCCGCGCCGCCACGTCCCACGTCGGTGCGGGCTTGCCGGCCGCCAGCCGCGCCGCGGCGATAGAGGCCCGTACCCTGGGCGCGCTCGGTGAACGGGCGGGCGTGCACGAAGCGATCAATCGTGCCTGGCGCATCCAGGGGACGCTGAGTCGCGCGCAGTCGGGTAACCCCGGGTTCTCGATCGACACCCTGCACATGCTGACGCTCGCCGAACTGTCCGCGGCGGCGTACGTCGAACTCGGCCAGCCGGACGCGGCATCGGTCTATACCGACGCCTCGGTGCACCATCTCGATGTCGCCGGGGCGACCGGCCTGCGGTCGATGGCGAGGATCGCCGCGGCTACAGCGGCCCTGCACCGCCACCACGTCGACGAGGCCGAAGCGCTCGTCACCGAGGCACTGGACATCTCCGAGCACCGGCCGAACGCCGTGATGGTCACGCGGACCCACCGGTTCCTCGCGGACGCCCGGCGGATCGCCGGGCGGCGCCAGGGCACGAACAACATCGCCGAACGCCTCGACACCTGGACATTGCCGTCGTTGCCGTCGTTGCCGTCGTTGCCGAGGTAGCCGCCGGTGCCGCCGGCGGTCACCCCGCGCAGGTGTCCTGGTAGGGCAGGCCGGGAATGTGGAAGCTCCACGCCGACCGGTCGAGCCCGCCCTGGGCCTCGTGGCAGGCGTACTCGACGACGCCGTTGCGGCGGAACGCGTCGACCGCGGTGAGCCGCCACAGCCGGACGGTGCCATCGTTGCCGCCGGAGGCCAGCGTCCCGCCGTCCGGGGAAAACGCCAGCGACAGGACGGAGCGGGTGTGCCCGGTCAGCGGCTGCCCGATCTGCCGCGGCGGGGTGACGCTGGTGTCCCAGAGCCATACCCTCCGGCCAGATCCGACCGCGGCCAGGACCTGCCTGTGCGGGGAGAAGGCCACGGCCCGGACCGGTCCGGGGTCGGCGAGAAGGATGCTGGGCGGCCGGGGCCGATCCGGGGCGGTGACATCCGCCAGCATGATTGATCCGTCCTGGCCGGTGGCTCTGAGGCGCCCGTCCTGGGAGAACGCATCCCACGGCGTGGGGAGGGCTGCGGCGGCGTTCACACGCCCCCGCAATTGTGGCCGGTCTGGGTCGGTGACGTCCCACCGCAGCACCGTCCCGTCGACGCCGGTCGCGTCGAGGTTCCGGCTGTCCGGCGAGAACGTCACCGACGTGATCCCGCTGCGCTGGCCGGTGAGGGGCGGGTCGATCCGACGATGTTGACCCTCCGTCACATCCCACAGCACGACCGTTGCGTTCGCGCCGCCGACGGCCAGGATGCGTCCATTCGGGGAAAACGCCACCGAGGTGACGGGATCGCCGCGGCTGGCGAGTGGGTTCGGGTCCTCGGCGAGGGTTTGCAGCAGGTTCGCCCGGCTGTCGGCGCCCCTGTCGGCCTTACCGCCGGCCGCACCACCGGTACCGGGGTCGATGTTCTCGGCGGCGATGGCGAGTCGTAACGCGCGCACCTGGTCCGTCGCCCGCGCGGCGTCGGCGTCGGCGAGCAGGGTGTGAGTGATCAGGGCATGCCGCGCCCGTTCGGTGGCGCGCTGCGCCCGTTCCGCGGTGCGCTGCGCCTGCCGGGCGGTGAGGGACTGCCAGGTGGCGACTGCGGCCCCGACGACAGTGAAGACGAGGAGCACGGAAAGGACAGCGATGACCTGCTGGCGGCGTTGACGTTCGTGACGTTCCCGGCGGCGGGCCGCCTCGACGCGCGTACGTTCCTGACGACGGGCTTCCTCGATCCGCTGGTCGCACGCGTCAATGAACCTCCGCCCGGCCGGTTTGAGATGGACCACCGGCTCCTCACCGGCGCGGAAACGCTCATAGGACTGCCACAGCGTCGTGATGGCGGTGGTCAGCCGGTCCTCGTCCCAGAGCGGGCCGTCGTTGTGCTCCCACTCGGCGGCGGCGCGCTCGACCTTGCCCTCACTGAGCAGGGCGGCTTCCCGTTCCCGGATGACGGCATCCAGTGGCTTCCAGGCGGTCAGCAACGCCTCGTGGACGACCCCGACGGCGGTCCCCAGGCTGTCGCTGGGGGTGGACAGCAGCCATTGGTTCACGAAGACCTGGAAGGTTCTCCGCAACGCGTCGGACGGCAGGTCCTTGAGGTCGATGCGTCGGCGGGCCCGCCGACCGGCCTCGTCGAGCGTGGCGAGCTCGGCCATGCCGACCAGGATCTCCTCCCGGCCCAGCCCGCTCGTCTCCACGGCGTCGTCGAGGACGGCGTCGGCGCGGCGGGCCAGCGCCCCCCGCACGCCACCCAGCTCGTGGTACCGGTCCATCGACAGGGTGCCGCCGCGGGTCTGGTCCTTGGCCAGCTCATGGAGCGTGAACGCCAGCAGCGGCAGCGCCTCGCCGTCCTCGGTGTCCGCCACCATCCTGGCGACCAGCTCCGGCTCCACGTGCAGGCCGGCTACCCGGGCCGGCTCGGTGATGACGACCGGCAGCATGTCCCGGGCCAGCGGGCGGAGGGGGAAGACGTGCAGGTTGACCCCGCCCTGTTCGGGGGGCCGCTCAGTTCGGGCAGGGCGAAGACCTGGTCCTGGAACTCGGAGCGAAGCGCCATGACCACCCGCACGGGACCGGTGACCCCATGCCGCAACAGGGTCGCCAACCGGGCCCGTTCCTCTTCGTCCGATCGGGTGAACAGCTCCTCGCCCTGATCGATGATCAGTAGCAGCAGGCTGTCCCGCACCGGGCCGGAGCCGGCCGTCAGAAGTTCCTCGGCCAGCCCCATGAGGGCCAGGTCGTCCTCCCTGAGCTGCCGGTCGATGTCGGTGACCACCCACTGCTGGCCGACGCGCCTCGCAGCCTGGGTCAGGGTGTGGGCGAGCTTGCGGACCGGGTCCCGGCCCGGCCAGAAGGGGTCGGCCACCTCCCAGCCGGGCTCGCCCGCCAGCTGGGCCGGCAGGCCGGCGGTGACCAGCGACGACTTGCCGCACCCGGAGGCGCCGACCACCAGTAGCAGACGCTGTTCACCGAGGGAGCGTAGCCGGTGGGTGAGCCGCCGCAGCTCGTTGCCGCGCCCATAGAACACCTTGGCCATGTCCCGGGTGAACGGCCGCAGACCCGGGAACGGGGACCGGTCGTCCGCCCAGCCCAGCCCGCCGCCGGCCTCGACGCGCCGCAGCCCAATGTTCAGGTTGTCGGCCCACCCCGGATTCTCGTGCAGGTGAACGTGCTGCCGGTCCTCCAGAAGCGGGGAGGTGACCGTCGGCTCCACGCGCAGCGGCAGCAGCAGGCTGCCGACCTCGTAGGCGATTCCCAGTTCGTAGGAGCACCACGGGGAGGCGTTGTAGGCGTTGGTGATGACACAGACCACGGCGTCAGCGGCTCGCAGCTCGCGGTGCAACCGATCCTTCCACATGTCGCCGGGCTGGACGCCCACCCGGATGTTCTGAGCGAGGAACACCCGGTGGCCAAGAAGGGTAAGCGTCTGATGAACCCTGTCGGCCAGCTCCGCGTCGGAGCCCGCATGGCTGACGAAGACTCGTGCCACCATCGCCCCCAGGGCCGCGCAGAGATTACGCTACGTTGTGATCGGTGACG
>NZ_CDXDOS010000160.1:0-7799 GCF_978021245.1 Frankia sp. CoBUL1 | reverse complement strand
CGTCACCGATCACAACGTAGCGTGATCTCTGCGCGGCCCTGGGGTTGTACGTACTGCTTCGGCAGAATCGTGATCCTCGTAACTGGCGATTCGTGCGGCGCAACTTCATGGGCTGCCTGATCGGCGTGTGCGGCATCTACATCCTGTATGCGGCCGCGAAGAACGAGCTGTTCGAGGGGCCCGGCCACGTCTCGCTGGAATGGGCGATCAGATGGCAGCTGTTCGACCGGGCCCCGAGCGGCAGCGTGCTCGACACCGGCAGTGACACCTACCATGTCGTGCGGTCCTGGCTCGATCTTGATCCCTACCTGGTCCTCGCCGGTATTGCGGCCGCGGTTCCCCTGCTCGCCCTGCGGCGGCTGCGGGTCGCAGCCGGACTACTGCTGCTGCAGTTTGCCTTCGTCTTCCGCAACGGCTACCTGCCCAACCCCTACGTCACCGCGATGCTCCCGTTCGCAGCGTTGTGCGTGGCAGGGTTGCTCGACGCCGTCCTGCCGAGTGGAGCACGGCCGCGACGCGGTCCGCCGCATCATGCCTGGCCGGGGCCGGGGGCAACCGCGTCCATGATCGTCAATGGCCTGCGCTGCCTCGTGGTCCTTGTGGCCCTGTCCGTGGCCGCCGCGACGGTGATCCCGGACTGGACACCGAAAATTCGCATCGCGCTCACCCAGGACGCGAGTGCCCCGAGCCGGGAGGCGACCCGATGGTTCCTCGCGAACGTTCCCCCGGAGGGCATCGTTATCACCGACGACATCGCCTGGACCGACCTCACGATCGCCGGGCGCCGGCCGCTGCCGGTGTGGTTCTACAAGCTGGACCTCGACCCTCAGGTGCGCGGCCGGTTCCCCCACGGCTGGCGTGATGTCGACTACCTGATGATGGGCAAGCCCCCCGACTCGGTGCTCGCTGAGGTCCCGCTCGTCGCCGAGGCGCTCCGGCACTCGGTGGTCCTCAAGTCGTTCGGCGATGGAGAGATCGAGATTCGCCGGGTCATCGTCCCGGACTGCCGCGGCCGGCCCGACCGGTGCTGAACCCGTGACATCTTCCTCTCCAGCTGACCGGCCGTGGACTGACGACGCGTCCGATGGGCCAGGTCGACGGAAACCCGATCTTCACCATCGACTTCGACTTCGTCGGTCATGAGCTGGTCGTCCAGCGCCTGGACGGCGAGACGATCTCATTTCCCTGATCGCGCAGTCGGTAGCGTCGTTCTACCGCCGCACCTTCGACGCGCTGGCGGCGCTCGGCATCAAGATCCGCCTTGACCATCCGCATCCGTGCCGTCCTCCCGCTCGCGGCCCTCGAACGCGGCCCGGACCGGCGGGCCGGCGTTCTCGACTTCTACGACAGCGCCTACCGGGCCGGCGCCTACCGGGGGGCCTACCGGGCCGGTTGGGACATCGAGCGGTTCGCCTGCCCCACGGCGTCACCGACCCTGTCCTCGCCTCCGGGCACTGACATCAACGGGCCACCCGGCAAGATCGGGGGGTGACCAGGTCCACGTCGGACGGGCGGCGAGGCATCTCATAGGTTCGCCGTATGCACAGCCTCACCCGGGACGAAGCCCTCGCCCGCGCCGGCCTGGTCCGCGTCGATGGCTACGAGATCGAGCTCGACCTGACCGCGGCGCGCACGTCGACGGAGTTCGGCTCGACGACCAGGGTGCGCTTCAGCCTCCGTCCCCCCACGGACGGCTCCCTCGCCACGGCCGGCTTGTCGGCGGACGGCGAACCGGCACCGGCGACGTTCGTCGAGCTCAAACCGGCATCCATCCAGCAACTGTGGCTCAACGGCCAGCCGCTGGACCCCTCCGCCGTCGACGGCAACCGGCTCCCCCTCGCGGCGCTGCACGCGACGAACGAGCTCGTGGTGACGGCTACGATGAGGTACTCGAACACCGGCGAGGGACTGCACCGGTTCACCGACCCGGAGGACGGCGAGGTCTACCTGTATGCGCAGACCTTCCTCGACGACGCCCAGCGGATGTTCGCCTGCTTCGACCAGCCCGATCTCAAGGCGCCGGTGCGCCTGAGCGTGGCCGCACCCCCCGACTGGACGGTGCGGGCGAACGGTGCCGGGAAGCAGACCTCGCCGGGGCGGTGGGAGTTCACCGAGACGGCACCCCTGGCGACCTACTTCGTGACGGTGGTCGCGGGGCCGTACCACCTCGTCGAGGACTTCCACGACGGCATCCCACTCGGGCTGCTCTGCCGCCGCTCACTCGCGCCGTACCTCGACGCCGACGCGGCGGAGATCTTCGGCGTCACCCGGGCCTGCCTGGACCGCTACCACGAGCTGTTCGCGAGCCGGTACCCGTTCGGGACCTACGATCAGGCGTTCGTGCCCGAGTTCAATGCCGGCGCGATGGAAAACCCGGGGTGCGTGACCTTCCGGGACAAGTTCGTGTTCCGCTCGGCGGTGACCGAGGCCGAACGGGAGCTGCGTGCCGTCGTCATCGCCCACGAAATGGCCCACATGTGGTTCGGTGATCTGGTCACCATGCGCTGGTGGGACGACCTGTGGCTGAATGAGTCGTTCGCCGAGTACATGGGCTATCGGGTGACCGCCGAGGCGACGCGGTTCACCGGGGCGTGGACCAGCTTCGCCGTCGGTCGCAAGAGCTGGGGCTACGCCGCCGACCAGCGGCCGTCGACGCACCCGGTGGCCCCGGCCGACGTCCCCGACACCGCACTCGCCCTGCTGAACTTTGACGGCATCTCCTACGCCAAGGGAGCGTCGGCCCTGCGGCAGCTGGTCGCCTGGGTGGGCGACGGCTCCTTCCTGACGGGGCTGCGGACGTACTTCGCCCAGCACGCCTTCGCCAACGCGTCCCTGGCCGACCTGCTCGCAGCGCTGACCACGGCGAGCGGCCGGGACCTCGCCGGCTGGGCCGAGGTGTGGCTGCGCCACGCACAGGTCAACACGCTGCGCCCCGAGATCACGATCGGCTCCGACGGCCGCCTCGCGCAGGTCGCAGTGGTCCAGACGGCACCGCCGACGCACCCGACGCTGCGTCCGCACCGCATCGGCATCGGCGTCTACGGCCCGACCGAGCCGACCGAGCCGACCGAGCCGATCGTGCTGCTCCGCCGGGTGGAGGTGGACATCGATCCGGCGGCGCCGGGCGGGCGCACCGGGATCGCGTCACTGGTCGGGAGCGAGGCGGGACGCCTGCTGCTGGTCAACGACGGCGACCTGACCTACGCCAAGATCCGTTTCGTCCCGGCCGACCTCGCCGCTTTGCCCACCGTCCTGCCGCGGACGGCCGATCCGCTTGCCAGGGCGATCATCTGGGCGGCCGCGGCCGACGCGACCCGGGACGCCGAATGGCCCGCCGCCGACTATCTGACGCTCGCCGCGGGTGCGCTGCCCCGGGAGACCGAGATCGCCGTCTTCGAGGACGCCCTGCGTTTCGCCCGGGCCACCGTGCTGAACCGCTATCTCGCGCCGTCGGCGCGACCGGCGGCGGCGCAGGCGCTCCACGCCGCCTGCGCGCGGGCCTTCGCGGTCGCCGCACCGGGAGGCGGTCATCAGCTCTCCGCCGCCCGCGGGGTCATCGGGTGTAGCGGACCGGCGCAGGTGGGAACGCTGGCGGCGTGGCTCGCCGGGACGGACGTGCCGGCCGGACTGGTCATCGACCCGGAACTACGCTGGACTCTGCTGCACCGGCTGGTCGTACTCGGGCGGGCCGGGGAGGCGGAGATCGCGGCCGAGAGCCGGCGTGATCGCAGCGCCCGGGCCGCCGAGCATGCGGCGCGGGCCCGCGCCGCCGTTGCCGATCCCGAGGCGAAAGCCCGGGCCTGGCGGACGATCGTGGACGACGACACGATGTCCGCCCGGCTGGTCGCCGCGACGGCCGAGGGTTTCTGGCAGCCCGAGCAGGCGGATCTCACCGACGGGTACGTCTCCCGCTACTTCGAGCAGATGCCGGCGATGGCGGCCCGGCGATCCCCGCACGCCGCCCGGCAGATCGCCACCCACGCCTATCCGCAGTTCGCCGTGTCCGTGGGGACGGTGCGGGAGGCGGACGCCCTGCTGGCCCGCGACCGTCTCGACCCGCTCCTGCGCCGCGTCGTCGTCGACGCGACCGACGAACTCCGCCGAGCGGTGCGGGCCCGTCTCCGGCCCTGACATCGGGCCCGTCTCCGGCCCTGACGCCGGGCCCGTCTCCGGCCCACCCGTCATCCGGCCGGCGACATCGTCATTCCACTGACGATGTCATCCCGCCGACGACTCTGGACGCGCCCGCGCTCTTTCCGGCATAGTTCGCGCAGCAAGGATGTCTCAGGGGACGGGAGGCGGTATGGCAGCCGGCACGGACCGGGCCGAACGGCAGACGAGTGCGGGTACAGCATTAGGCGTTACTTTGTTGGTCGGTGCCGCCGTCGCGGTGTCGACCGGTGTGTACGCGAGGGTTCACGAACCGGCCGGGCGGCCGCTGTTCACCCTCGGTTTTTCTGGCCTGCTGCCGATGAAGGCGTGGCTGACGACGGCCGCCGCCGTTCTGCTATTCGTTCAGCTGGCCACGGCACTGTGGATGTGGGGACGGTTGCCCGGCGCAGGCCCGGCACCGAGCTGGGCCGGTCCGCTGCACCGATGGAGCGGGACGACCGCGTTCGTCCTCACCCTGCCGGTGGCCTTCCAGTGCATCTGGGCGCTGGGCTTTGCCAGCGATGGCACCCGGGTGCTCCTCCACAGCCTCCTGGGCTGCGCCTTTTACGGGGCCTACGCGGCAAAGATGATCAGCCTACGGACTAGCGGGTTACCGGGGTGGGTACTGCCCGTCCTCGGCTCGACGGTTCTCGTTTCCCTGGTCGCAATCTGGTTGACGGCTTCACTGTGGTTTTTCACCCGGTCCGGTATTCCGCACGTCTGAACAGGATCCCGAGGAAAAAGTCATGACGCAGGAAGCACCGACGCGGCGCCTCGTGGTCCCCGGCATCGCGGTCACCGTCGCCGCGGGTGCCGTCGGGTATGTCGTCGCCAGCAGCGGCGACGCGGCCGATTCGAAACCACGGCAGGCAACCGCGGGCGGGACCCGCGCGGGTGGCGACGGTTCGGGCGCGGGTAACGGCGGTGGCCAGGCCGGCGGCGCAGCGCCCCTCGCCCGGGTCGACGAGGTGCCGGCCGACGGCGGTCTCATCCTCGGCGACGCCGGCCTGGTGCTCACGAGGAATGCCGCCGGCACGATCCAGGGTTTCTCCACCGTCTGCACCCATCAGGGCTGCTCGGTGAACGCGATCGCGAAGGGCCGCATCCTCTGCCCGTGCCACGGCAGCGCCTTCGACACCCGCACCGGGGAACCCGTCGCGGGGCCGGCGAAACAGCCGCTGCCGCCGGTCGCCGTCACCGTCCGCGACAACGCGGTCTTCCCCGCCTGACCCCCGCGCCCCGATCGCCCGGATCTCGGCAGGAGCCGGATCCTCCCAGGAGGAGAAACAGTGGACCCGACAGGGCTGCGGATCACCGTCCCGTCCGGCCAGAGCGTGCTGTCCGCCGACCGCAGTCACGTCGTCGGCCGCGGCCGTGACTGCGATGTCGTCATCGCGGACGGCCGGGTGTCTCGGCGTCACGTCCTGCTGGAGCCCCGCGGCGATGCCGGGTGGCTCGCCCGGGACGTCAGTTCCAACGGCATCTGGGTGGACGGCGCCCGGACCGGCAGCATCGCCCTGAACGACGGCGAGGTGCAGGTGCACCTCGGCGCGGCGAACGGGCCGACGGTCGTCCTGGCCCCGGTCAGTCCCACGCCGCGGCGCCCGCCCGCCGCGCCCGACGACCCGGACGTCGGGAATCTGGCGACCGTGCTGGCCGGCCAGGGCGGCCGTGGCCGCATCGATCCCAGCCCCGTCCCGGCGGGGGCGGACTCCGCCCAGGTTCCGGCCCAGCGTCACGCCGGCCACTCGCCCGTGGCGAGCTGGCTGCGCGCTCTGCCCACCCTCGTGTGGCTCGCCGCGGTCGGCTTCACCCTCGGCGCGTTGCTCGCGCTGTCCTGAGCTCCGGCCGGCCCTCCGGCCGGCCAGGCACTCACCCATCGGTCGTGGACCCGGACGGCAAGCCCGTCCAGACCGGTAGGGGCGCGGCGTGGGGTAGCGGGGACGGCAGGATGTGGCCCAGGCGCGGCTGGGCCACGAGCCGGAGCCGGGCCGCGAGCGGCTGTGGGCCGGATCCGGGCGGGTGGGCCTTGAGCACGACGTCACCGTGGCGCACGATCAGCCGTTCACCGTGGTGCGACAGCACGACGGGAGCCTTCCGGCCGCCCGGTCGGAGCCGGCGGGCGAGGTCCGCCATGCCCGTCAGCAGAGCGGCGTGCGGGACGGCATCGCCAGTCAGCGTGGTCGTCACGAGGCCGATGCCTTCACCGCGTCGGCTTGCGTAGCCGCCAGATGCATTCGGAGGGCCAGCGGCGCGCCCATGCCTCGTCGCCGCGTTCGGGCTGGGCGGGTGCCGGTTCCTCGCTGTGACTGTCGGATGCCGGCGGTGCCGGGCGGGGTTCCAGAAGATCTTCGATGACGAGGTCGTTGTCCCGGAAGAGCCTGATCCAGGTGCCGTAGGGAAGGTTGGCGCTGACCAGGCCGTCGGCCTCGGCCAGCAAACGCAGCCCGAAGTAGTCGCGGGTCAGGCGACTGCCAGGGGCGTCCCGGCCCGGCGCCACGGTGATCTCGTAGATCGGGCTGACGTGGCTGAAGGCGAGCAGGCCGCCGGGGCGCAGTACGCGTGCGGCTTCCGGCACGGCCCGGAAGGGGTCCGCGAAGGAGAAGGCGCCGTGGTCGGCGAAGACGATGTCGAACGAGTCGTCGGCGAAGGGCACCGCCTCAGCACTCGCCTGGATCAGGGGGAAGGACAGCCCGGTCTCCGCGGCGAGCCGTCTGCTGTGGTGCAGCTGCCGTTCGGAGAGGTCCAAGCCGATCGGTCGGCCCCCCGCCGGACCAGCGCGCTCGACCACTGGCCGCCCCCGCAGCCCATCTCCAGGATGTCCCGTCCGGTGACCTCACCGAGCACGCCGAGCCGTGATTCCGGAACAGCCCACAGCCCCCAGGAGATGTCGCCGGTGAACACCTGCCGGCGGATCTGCGGGGCGTTCAGCCGCTGGTAGTCGTCGGAGATCTCGTTCCAGCGGGCACGGTTGGTCCGTACGTGGGCAGCATTATTGATCATCTATCCCTCGTCCTTCTCCGGGTGGCCACGGACTGCGCGCCGACCGCGGTGCCGGGGCAGGCCACCGCGGCACGACGGCCTGCCTGCCTCGACGAATCAGTCGGTAATCGTATGAGACCAGGATGATCCGGGCGCGCCCGTGGCCGGTGATGCCTCGCAGCTCGTCAGCGGGTCGGTGCGCCCGGCCTCGTGCCGCGGCCGGGCACCAATGATCGCCCCGTCGTTCTCGACACCCACCAGGAGCACTCCTGCGCTCGCCGTTGGCGAGGCACACGGCCGCTTCGACGAGGTCGCGGTCGTCCAGTCGCTCCCGCCGCTCATCATGGCGCCGGCCCGGGGGTCAAAATGTAGGCAAAGTAGCCGGACGAGTGATGGATGGGATGAGTACGGTGCGCCTGTCTCCCGGATGACGCCCTGGTGGTGGATGCGTCTGGACAGGCTGTGATGGAGCGTGCACCCTTGATCGCGTGGCGAGACAACGAAAAAGATCCAGTCGGTATTTTGTAGCTGTTCAGCTCGGGTGAGAGGCCCTGCGCTTGTGTTTGCGCAGGCCGGGGTGGCCGTCGGCGGGTATCGGGTGTGCTGTCCGCGGGCGGCTCGGTGGGGCGGGGTCGTCAGCCGGGTTGGGCGGCGGGTATCGGGTG
>NZ_CDXDOS010000159.1:0-7871 GCF_978021245.1 Frankia sp. CoBUL1 | reverse complement strand
GCCCCCCGGGCCGTCGGGGGTGGCGGCGTGGTGGCTGCCGGTACCCGAAACCGCGCCCCGACCCGCACCGGGACGCGTGGCGGGTGGTGGCCGGCGCAGCGGGCAGCAGGCGGCGTCGCCGTGGATGTCCGAGGGGTTCGTGTACCGCCGGGTGCACGCCTCCTACCTGCATCTGCACTGGGCTGGACGGCCCGGCGCCGCCACCCGCCTGCTCGCCGCCGCCCGCGCAGCCCGCCGGGAGGACGGCCGGGACACCGCCGGCGCCGCACCCCGCGCCCTGAAGCCCGCCGGCCCACCCGGCCGGATCCAGCCCGGCGCGGCGTGACCGGAGCGGAACCGGGGGACGGGAGGCTGGTCGTCGGTGTCGGCGCACGGCCCGGGGTGACGGCGGCAGAGATCCTGGAGCTGGTCGAGGCGGCGCTGCACGACCTCGCGGCGCCGGCGAGCGCGGTGCGCCGGATGGCGACGGTCGAGGCCCGCCGGGACGAACCGGGCGTCGTCGCCGCCGCCCGCCACCACGGCTGGCCGCTGGTGGGCCATCCCGCCGCCCTGCTCGCCACCGTCGACGTGCCCCATCCCGGTGCCGCCGCCCACGCCGCGCTCGGCACCCCGAGCGTCGCCGAGGCTGCCTGTCTGATTCCCTTCGCTGTCCCCCCGTCCCCGGCAACGGCCACCCTGCCCCCGGCAACGGCCATGCCACAGCCGGTCCTGCTCGTACCCAAACGCGCCGGCCGGCGGGCGACGGTCGCGATCGCCCGGCATGGCACGCCGGATCGGGATGGCGGCGCTTCCGCGTGACCGCGGACCAGGTCGGCTGGGTGGTCGAGCGGACCACCTTTGATCAGCATCGGCTCGCGCCGCTGGTGTTGTTGACGTACTACGCGGTCACCCCACTGCCCTCAGGACAACCGTTCAGAGCAGCTGTTCAGAACCTGGCCATTCTCGGCGCGCTGCGCTCGGTTGTCCGCAGCGGAGATTTACGCCTTCATGGCAACTCCCGACCACTGGGTCGGCACCTTCGCTGCGACGAAGGCGGTCCGCGGGGAGAACACCGACCGCCCGGTGCCGGTGGGGGCACGGTTCGTCGACGTCATCGAGGTCGCCCCGGACACGACCGTCGAGGTCGAGTGGACGGTCACCCGCAACGAGCCCGGAGTCATCTGGCAGATGACCACCGACCCCGCCATAAGCGCCGACCCGGCCGACGGCACTGTCCACATCGTCATCACCTACACCTACACCTACACCGGCGGCACAGAAACGGAGCTCGCCGCCGACACCGTAGCCGCCGCGGCCGGCGCCGGTGCCGGGACGCTGGTCACCCGTGCCCTACGCGCCACCTACCTCGGCAACTCGCCCATTCCCCTGGCCTACCACGACAGCTGGACAGACCAGGCCGGCCCAGCCCACTTCCTGCAGACAGTCCGGGAAACGCTGCTCAATACCGGGTCCACCGGCCGGCGACCTTGACGTCTCATCAGCTTTGACCTACCGGAGCCGGGGATCGCGTGTTCTCCGGGTGATACGCCCCGCGTCCACGGTCGTGCCGTGTGGCTCCCCGCCACCGGTAATCTTCAGCGACTCAGCCGAACGGAGGACAAACACGAATCTTTCTTCCCGAGGTTTCTCAGCCCCATGCGACGCCAGACGGGATCGCCGCATCGGCGCAGGCGTCCGCGATCAGGTCCAGGGACAGGCCGAGGACCCGCGCCAGCGCGGCGACGGTGAAGAACGCCGGGGTCGCGATCCGGCCCGCCTCGATCTTGCGCAGCGTCTCCGCCGACAGCCCGGCCGCCGCGGCGACCTCGACCATGCTGCGGTCCCCCCGGGCGGTGCGCAGCAGGGCGCCCAACCGCTCCCCGCGTTCGCGTTCCAGCCGGGTCAACGGCGTCCGCACCATGGCCATGATGGTAGTACCGGCATGCCCCTACCCGACTCCGCACCACAACCGTGATACTAATAACGGTATAAGAATTGGTCACGGGTGCGGGTCCGAGCCCGCCGGCCGAGCAGGGGCGGGCGAGGCCTGCGGTGGGGTCTGGGCCTCGTCTCCCGCGGGACCGGCGGCGGGGGACGGCACCGACGGCGGGCGACGGAGCAACCCATGGTCGAACTGAAGTCGGGCACGGCGATCGAGGCGATGGCCGCGGCCGGGGCGGTCGTCGCCCGCGCCCTCGCGGCGGTACGCGCCACCGCCGCAGCCGGCGTCACCCTGCGCGAGCTCGACGACACCGCACACGCGGTGATCCGCGACGCCGGGGCCGAGCCGGCCTTCCTGCACTACCAGCCGCCCTTCGCCCCGACCCCGTTCCCCGCGGTCATCTGCACCTCGGTCAACGACACGGTCGTGCACGGCATCCCGGACGGCACCCCGCTGCGCGACGGCGACCTGCTCAGCGTCGACTGCGGCGCCGAGCTCGACGGCTGGGTCGGCGACGCGGCCGTCACCTTCTGCATCGGCACCCCGACGCCGACCTCGTCGAGACCACCCGCCGCGCGCTGGCCGCCGGCATCACCGCCGCGGTCGCGGGCGGCCGCCTCGGCGACATCGCGCACGCCATCGGCCGGGTCGGGCGGGCAGCCGGCTACGGCATCCCGCGCGGCTTCGGCGGCCATGGCATCGGCCGGCGCATGCACGAGGACCCCGGTGTTCCCAACGACGGCCGGCCCGGTCGGGGCATGCTGCTGCGTCCCGGCCTGGTCCTCGCCCTGGAGCCGATGTTCCTCGCCGGCGGTCGCGACCACTGCCGCACGGCCCCAGACGGTTGGGCGCTGCGCACCGCCGACGGCAGCCGCGCCGCCCACGCCGAGCACACCGTCGCGATCACCGAGGACGGCCCCCGCGTACTGACCGTCCCCTGAGGGCGGATCGTGGCCGGCGCGGGCGATGATCCCGCCAGGCGATCGTCGGCGTGGAGAACCTGCTGATCCGACCGGTGAAACCGGCCCTTTTCCAGTTATCCTGTCGGGGTGGTGGTGCAGCTACGGCTGGAGCGGGACGCGCGGGCGTTGACCGAGGTCGTCACTCGACTTCGGCGGGTGCTGCGGACGAGTATCCGCAGCGACTACCCGTGGGAGGCCCTGCCGATGGCCCAGGTGGAGTTGTTGCAATGCCTGCAGGAACGCGATGGCGCGCGGGTGGGCGAGCTCGCCGGCCTGCTCCACCTGGCTCCGAATACGGTGAGCACCCTGGTGCAACAGATGTCGGACGCGGATCTTCTGCGGCGGGTCACCGACCCGGCCGACCGGCGCGCGGCCCGGGTGTCGTTGACCGAGACCGGTACCCGCCATCTGCAGGGGTGGCGCGAGGCCCACGAACGCAGGCTCGGCGACGCACTGGGCCGGCTCGCAGCCGCCGACCAGGCCGTTATTGTCGAAGCCTTGCCGGCCCTGTCACGCCTGGTCGAACAGCTCGATGACCGCCGCCCGGCCGACCCGTCCTCCGTCGCCACCGGCGGACCCTGACCGCAGGTTCCTCGGGAGGCGTGCCGGACCGGTTGCCGCCGCTGCGGGATCACGCCCGCCGGCTTCGCGGACGCCGCCGCGCCCGGGCTGGTGCTGGCGCAGGCGATCGGACGGTGGGTAACTACTTTCAGGACCTCGGCGTGCTGCTGCTCGCCGCCGACCGGCGCTGGGCCTTTCGCCGGGGAAGGCTGTTCGCCCTGTACGTCGCGGCCTACACCGCCGGCCACCAACGCCGCGTGCCCACCTCCAGCGGCCGGCCTGGCATTCGCCCCCGCACCGGCCTACTCTGTCTGAAACAGAGTTTATCTGTCACAGACAGAGCTGGGGAGCCGCGCCCTGCCGTGAGCGGCTTCCGCTGGAGGAACAGGTAGCCATGGACCCGGGCGTGCGTACCTCCGCGTCCCGCAACACCCTGATGTCGCTGCTGGCCCACGAGCGGGCCCGCCCGCGCGCGGTCCGCGACCTGCCGGGCGGCTGGTGGCTGGCGGTCGCCACCGTGTGCTTCGGCGCGTTCATGGGCCAACTCGACGCCAGCATCGTCACCCTGGCCTACGGGCCGCTGTGCGCACAGTTCCACGCCCCGCTCGCTGCAGTCACCTGGGTCTCCCTGGCCTACCTGCTCACCCTGGTCGCCCTGCTGGTGCCCGTCGGCCGGCTCGCCGACGCCCACGGCCGCAAACAGTTCTACCTCTACGGACTCCTCGTCTTCATCGCCGCCTCGGCCGCCTGTGGCCTGGCTCCCAGCTTCGCCGCTTTGATCGGTTCCCGCGTCGCGCAGGCCGTCGGCGCCGCGATGCTGCAGGCCAACAGCGTCGCCCTTGTCGCCACCAGCGCACCCCGCCCGAGGATGCGCGCCGCCCTGGGCGTCCAGGCCGCCGCCCAGGCTCTCGGCCTCGCTCTCGGCCCCACCCTCGGCGGAGCCCTGGTCACCACCCTCAGCTGGCGCTGGGTGTTCGCCATCAACGTCCCCGTCGGGACAATCGCCCTCATCGCCGGCTACTACCTGCTACCCCGCACCCGCCAGCGCACCGACCCTGCCCCCTTCGACTGGCCGGGCCTGGCCCTCCTCGCCACCGCCACCACCACCCTGCTGCTGGCCGTCTCGGCCGTCTCCGGCCTGAACCTGCCCTCCGCGGCCACCGCCATCCTCGCCATCCTCGCCCCGCTCGCCGGCTACGGCCTCGTCCAACGGGAACGCCGCGCGCCGGCACCCCTGATCGACCTGCGCCTCCTTCGCATCCCTGCCCTCGCGGGGGGACTCGTCGGCGCGCTGTGCGGCTACCTCGTCCTGTTCGGCCCGCTCGTCCTGGTCCCCGTCGTCCTCACCGACCGCGGCACCTCCCCCCTGCACGCCGGGCTGGTCCTCACCGCCCTGCCCGGAGGCTTCGCGCTCGCCGCCAGCGGCGCCGGGGCGGTCCTACCCGACCGGTGGAGCGACCGCCGCCGCTACGCGCTCGGCGCCGTCACCTGCACGATGGCACTCGCCGCCGCACTCGCCGTGCCACTGTCCGCACCCTGGCTGATCCCCCCGATGGCCGTGCTCGGCCTCGGCATCGGCGTCTACACCCCCACCAACAACACCACGATCATGAGTGCGATCCCGGCCCACGCGGCGGGTACCGGCGGCGGACTGGTCAACATGACCCGCGGCCTGGGCACCGCCCTCGGCGTGGCCATGGTCACCCTCGCCGTCCACCTCGCCGCCGGCGCCACCGGGCCCCGCCTGGCAATCGTCGGCCTCACCGCGGCATCCCTCCTCCTGTTCACCCCCCTCCTCACCTCTAGCCGGGGCATGAGGAACATCGGAACGGAAAACAGCGCCAGGTGCTGATCTAGTACTCCAGTGACAGTGATCCTTACGTGGTCGCGGCCCGGTGAGTCCGGGCTGAGCGGCTACCTGATCCGGATGCCGTACTGGGCGATCCGCCGGTAGAGCGTGGACCGGCTCAGGCCGACCCGCTCGGCTGCCTCGGCCATGGTGAGGGACGGGTCGTTCAGAGCCCGCACGATCTCGTCCCGCTCGAACGTCTCCAGTCGCGTCAGCCGGTGGCGGCCGTGCGAGAGCACCTCGGCCGGGAGGTGTCCGACGTCGATCGGGTCGTGGCGGCGAGCCAGTTTCTTGACGACCTGCATCAGCTGCTCGACGTTGCCCGGCCAACGATGGCCGGACAGGGCGCGTTCGGCCGCCGGGGTCAGATCCACCTCGCGGCCCCGTGCCCGCAGGGCCGCCACCCGCGCCACCCGCGCCAACGGCCCGATGTCCTCGGGCCGTTGGCGCAGCGGTGCGACCGGGAAGATCCCGTCAACGATCGCGCGCAGTGCGGCCGGGATATCCTCGAACCGCTCCACCGTGATCACGAAGGGCAGGCAGCCCGCCGGGTCGGCTGCGCCCGATCGCGCCTCGACCCGGGCCCTGAGCACCCGGTCCCGCACCTGTTCGGCCACCCACAGGGGGAGCAGGTCGACGTCGCGCACGATGACCGCCGTGCTCGCCTTCGTCAGCTCCGGGGTCCACAGGGACAGCCACGGCTCGACGTCCGCCGCTGCCGGGTTGCTCGCGGCCAGGATGCGGTAGCGCGGAAAGGCCCGGCGCAGGGCCTGCGCGAGCGCCGTCGTACGGCCGCTGCCCGGCTCGCCGACACAGGCCACGACCCGCCCGTCGCGCAGGCCCGCCTCTGCCAGTGACACCGCACGGCGCCAGGAAGGAGCCGGAGAGGTCGTGCAGACTGCCGGCCCCGGGCTCCGCGCGCGGGCTTTCCACCCGGAACACCTCGCCGCGTGGGCGCGGGCGGCCACCCGTGACGCCCCCGGACCGCAACCGCATCAGGTCCGTCGTGTGCTGCGCGGCGGACTCAGCCAGCGCGAGCAGCAGGTTGCTCGACGACTCCGACCAGGTCGTCAGGTTGACCGAGCCCTCGAGGCGTCCGGTCCCTGGGTGGAGCACCGGCGCCGCGGCGCAGGTGTAGCAGCACAGCCCGACGGCGTAGTGCTCCTCGGCCCGCACCAGGGACGGGGCGCGGTCCGCCAGCGCGAGCCCGAGTCCCGTCGTACCCACCACCCGCTCGGCGTAGGAGAAGCC
This sequence comes from Frankia sp. CoBUL1, assembly GCF_978021245.1. Taxonomy (NCBI): domain Bacteria; kingdom Bacillati; phylum Actinomycetota; class Actinomycetes; order Frankiales; family Frankiaceae; genus Frankia; species Frankia sp. CoBUL1. The sequence continues at coordinate 1,327 of NZ_CDXDOS010000159.1, read as the reverse complement.
CGGCGCGAGGTGTACCCGGTCCAGCGCGCGCAGGAGGCTGGTGTCCCCGCTGAGACGGTTGAGCACCAAGCCGTCCGCGCCGGTCAACATCAGGCTGACGGGCTCCGCGGCCAGCGTCCGGTGGAGGCCGGCCAGCACCTCGCGGCCGCTGTCGTAGAACAGCGAGCTCTGGTCGATCGTGCCGGAGAAGACCGGGTCGACGTCGTCGAGGGAGACGCCGTACTCCTCGCTGCGCTGCCAGGAGGCCATCAGCCGGCAGGAGACGTCCGACCGGGTGTGGTCGCGCCCCGCGCGCGCCTCGGCCGCGAACCCGCGGGCACGTGCCGGGATGACGTCGTCGGGCATGACACTCCCTGAAAGCCCTGCTGTGATCCAGGTCATAAGCGTAGGCGCCAGCCTCGTCCCTGGCACGGCCGCGCGTGTCTCAGTTTGGGACATTCGGTCATCCCACAATGAGACATCGACCCCGGGACCTCTCCCCCCACGCGGGCACTAGCCTCCCGACAGGCCCGCGATGGCCGTGGGCCGGAGGAGGACCAGGATGTACGCCAAGGACGGTGAGAACTACTTCATCGTGGACGCCCACATCGCGTTGTGGGACGGGCGCCCGGAGAACCAGCGCAACGTCCACGGCAAGCAGTTCATCGACTGCTTCTACGCCTACCACACGAGCTTTACCCCGGCGTCGGAGATGTGGGAGTACGACGAGTACCTCTACCAGGGCGGCGAGCGGCTGATGAAGGATGTGTTCGAGACCGGGTACGTCGACCACGCCATCTTCCAACCCGCCTACCTCGGGGAGTTCTACACCAACGGGTTCGGGCAGACCGAAGAGGCGTTCGCGCTCACCCAGGCCCACCCCGACAAGCTGACCTACAACCACAACTGGGATCCGCGCAACGGCGGGGCCGGCCTCGACCAGCTCCGCGCCGACGCCGAGAGGTTCGGTCTCAAGGGGGTCAAGCTCTGCACCGCGGAGTGGAAAGGCGGCTCGCGCGGATGGAAGCTGACCGATCCCTGGGCTTATCGGTACTTGGAGGCCTGCCAGGAGTTAGGCATCAAGAACATCCACGTCCACAAGGGCCCGACCATCAAGCCGCTGGACCGCGACGCGTTCGACGTCGCCGACATCGACCACGTCGCAAGCGATTTCGAAGACCTGAACTTCATCGAGCCTTTTCAAAGTAGCTTTTCCTGAATCGGCCATATATTTTCAGGTTGATCCGCCGGATTCACCTGGAGGCCGATCCGACAACAACCTTGATCGAGCGTTGTTGATGTAGTCGCGGAAATCAGAGAAGTCCCCGGTAGATCACAGGGTGCCTAA
>NZ_CDXDOS010000158.1:0-7876 GCF_978021245.1 Frankia sp. CoBUL1 | reverse complement strand
GCCCAGTTCGGCGATGCTCGCGGTGAGTGCGTGCCGGGGCAGCACCCGCACCGTGTAACCGAAGGGTCCGGTGCGTCCGAGCGGGATGGTGCCCTCGTAGCGGTAACCGCCCTCCCCTTCGCCAACCGGCTGCAGGAACAGCGTCGAAGGATCCAGGATCCGGTCGGTCTGGTCGATCCGGCCGTAGGAGGCGAGGACGTCGACGTCCCCGAGTGCCAGCTCACCGAGGTCGACCGTGGCCCGCACCACCAGCGACTGGCCCACCTGAGGGGTGTCACCGAGACCAGCGGAGTCGACGTTGAGCACGCGGACCCCGGGCCACGCGGCATGCACCCGGCTCTTCCAGGCGGCCAGGTCCCGGGCTCCGGCGAAGCCGTTGGCGGCGGCGGCCCGGGCCGAGACACCGGCCGGCACGTAGTAGCGCTCGACGTACTCCTGGACCATGCGGCTGGCCAGGACCTGGGGACCGAGGGCCGACAGGGTGTGCTTGACCATCGCGGCCCAGCGCCGCGGGATGCCGTCGCCGGGCTCCGAGTCGTAGAAGCGGGGGGCGACGGTGTTCTCCAACAGGTCGTACAGGGCGGCGGACTCGATGTCGTCGCGCCGGTCGGGGTCCTCGACCCCGTCCGCGGTCGGGATCGCCCAGCCGTTCTGGCCGTCGAACATCTCGTCCCACCAGCCGTCCCGGATGGACAGGTTCAGGCAGCCGTTCAGCGCGGCCTTCATCCCCGACGTGCCGCACGCCTCCAGCGGACGCAGCGGGTTGTTCAGCCAAACGTCCGATCCGGAGTACAGGAAGCGCGCCATCCCGATGTCGTAGTCGGGGAGGAAGACGATGCGCGACCGCACGGCCGGGTCGTCGGAGAACTGGACGATCTGCTGGACGAGTTGCTTGCCGCCGTCGTCGGCGGGGTGCGCCTTGCCGGCGATGACCATCTGGATCGGCCGCTGCGGGTGCAGCAGCAGCCGGCGCAGCCGGTCACGATCCCGCAGCATGAGGGTCAGCCGCTTGTAGGACGGCACGCGCCGGGCGAAACCGATCGTGAGGATGTCCGGGTCGAAAACCGACTTCACCCACTCCAGCTCACCGGGTGCCGCGCCGCGCTCGAGCCAGGAGGCCCGCAGCCGGCGGCGGACCTCGGTGACGAGGCGCTCCCGCAGTTGCCGCCGGGCGGCCCACACGACCTCGTCGGGCAACGTGGAGATCTTCTCGAATCCGGCCGCGTCGTCGGAAAGCAGGCCCGGGTCGGGCTCGCGGTCAGCAAGCTCGATGATGGGCCGGGACACCCAGGTCGGGGCGTGCACCCCGTTGGTCACCGAGCCGATCGGGACCTCGGCGGTGTCGAAGCCGGGCCACAGCCCCGCGAACATTTCCCGGCTGACGATGCCGTGCAGCTTGCTGACGCCGTTCGAACGCTGTGCGAGCCGTAGGCCCATGTGGGCCATGTTGAAGACGTTGGGGTCGGCCTCCACCCCGAGCTGCAGGATCCGCTCGACCGGCACGCCGGGCCAGCCGTTGTCCCCGCCGAAATGGCGGGCGACCAGGCTGCGAGGGAACCGGTCGATGCCGGCGGGGACAGGGGTGTGGGTGGTGAACAGTGTGCCGGCGCGGGCGGCCTGGAGCGCCTCGTCGAAGCTGAGCCCGTTCTCGACGAGTTCCCGGATCCGCTCCAGGCCGAGGAAGCCCGCGTGCCCCTCATTGGTGTGGTACACCTCGGGCTCCGGAGTCCCGGTCACCGCGGCGTAGGCGCGCAGCGCGCGGACACCCCCGATGCCCAGCAGCATCTCCTGGAGCAGCCGGTGGTCGGTTCCGCCGCCGTAGAGCCGGTCGGTCACCCCCCGCTCGGCCGGCTGGTTGTCCTCGACGTCCGAGTCGAGCAGCAGCAGCGGGACCCGTCCGACCTGCGCCTTCCAGATCTGCGCGTGCAGCGTGCGACCCTCGGGCAGACCGACGGCCACCTTCACCGGCATCCCCGCCGTATCGGTCAGCTGGGTCAGGGGGAGCCCGTGCGGATCGATGCCCGGGTACCGTTCCTGCTGCCAGCCGTCCCGGGACAGGGACTGCACGAAGTACCCGGCCCGGTAGAGCAGGCCGACGCCGATGATCGGCACGCCGAGGTCGCTCGCGGTCTTGAGATGGTCGCCGGCGAGGATGCCGAGGCCGCCGGAGTACTGCGGCAGCACCTCGGTGATACCGAACTCCGGGGAGAAGTAGGCGATCGCCGACGGGGCGCTCTCGGCCTTCCGCTGCTGATACCACAGATCGGCCGTCAGGTACTCCTGGAGGTCGTCTGCGACGTCGGTGAGTCGGCGCACGAACCGACGGTCGGCGGCCAGCGCGAGCAGCCGGTTATGGTCCACCTCGCCGAGCAGGCGGACCGGGTCTCCCTTCGTCGCCCGCCAGAGCTCCGGATCAACAGACTCGAACAGGTCCAGCGTCTCGGGATGCCAGGACCAGCGAAGATTCAGGACTAGTTCCCCCAGTGGAGCAAGCTGCCCGGGGAGCTGTGCACGGACGGTGAACCGTCGGAGGGCTCTCACGAAGACGTGAGCCTAGACAGTGCCGGCGACGTCGACACACCCGGGTGCGGCCAGCTGGTCCCGGCCGGGAAACAACTGTCATGTCGACCCGATGACAGCCAGAATTGTCCGGAATCGGGGACCGGAGCCGCCCTTACTCGTTGTCTCGGGCGGTGCCCACCTTGGCCGTGAGCGCGGCCATCACCGCGGGGTCGCGCAAGGTCGTGACGTCGCCGAGTTCCCGGCCTTCGGCAATGTCACGCAGCAACCGGCGCATGATCTTGCCGGACCGGGTCTTCGGCAGGTCGTCGGCCCAGATGATCCGCCGTGGCCGGGCGAGCTTGCCGATCCGCCTGGCCACGTGCTCGCGCAGCTCGGCCTCGGTGGCCTCGTCGCCCGAGCGGTCACCGGCGAGCGTCACGAACGCAACGATCGCCTGGCCGGTCTGCTCGTCGTACTGTGCGACCACCGCCGCCTCGGCGACGGCCTCATGGGCGACGATCGCCGACTCCACCTCCGCGGTGGACAGCCGGTGCCCGGACACGTTGATGACGTCGTCGATCCGCCCGATGATCCAGAAGTAGCCGTCGGCGTCGAGGCGTGCGGCGTCGCCGACGACGTAGGTTGACGGGCCGAAGCGGGAGAAGTACGTCTTGACGAATCGCTCGTCGTCCTTGTAGAGGGTGCGCAGCATGGACGGCCACGGCTTGGTGATCACCAGGATGCCGGTGCCCTCAGTGACCGGCTCGCCGTCCTCCGAGAGCAGCGCCGGGCTGATACCGGGCAGCGGCAGGGTCGCCGAACCCGGTTTGGTCGACGTGACGCCGGCCAGCGGCGAGATAAGCGCGGAGCCGGTCTCGGTCTGCCACCACGTGTCGACGATCGGGCAGCGACCACCGCCGATGACCACGTGGTACCACAACCACGCCTTCGGGTTGATCGGTTCCCCGACCGTGCCGAGCACCCGCAGCGAGGACAGGTCGTGCCGACCGGGATACCGCGCGCCCCACTTGATGCACGTACGGATCGCTGTCGGCGCCGTGTAGAACACGGTGACCTTGTACTCCTCGATGAGCCGCCACCAGATGTTGTAGTCGGGGTAGTCCGGCGCCCCCTCGTACATCACGCTGGTCACGCCGTTCGATAGCGGGCCGTAGACGATGTAGGAGTGCCCGGTGATCCAGCCGACGTCCGCGGAACACCAGTAGACGTCGGTGTCCGGGTCGATGTCGAAGACCGCCCGGTGAGTGTAGGTGGCGCCGAGCAGGTAACCCGCGGTCGTGTGCAGGATCCCCTTCGGCTTCGCGGTCGACCCGGAGCTGTAGAGGATGAACAGGGGATGCTCCGCGGACAGCGGTTCCGGCGGGCAGTCGGGCGCCGCCGCGGCCAGCAGTTCGTGGTACCAGACGTCCCGGCCCGCGGTCATCGGCGCCCCGGTACCGCCCGGCCCGGGCACGACCACAATGTGCCCCAGCGCCGGGAGGTCACCGAGCTCCGCGTCGACGGCGGCCTTCACCGGCGCCGTCCGTCCCTTGCGCCGCGCGCCGTCCACGGTGATCAGCACCTTGGCGTCGGAGACCTCCATCCGCTCCCGGACCGCGGACGGCGCGAAACCGCCGAAGACCACGTTGTGGACCGCGCCGATCCGGGCGCAGGCCAGCATCGCGACGGCCACCTCGGGAATCATCGGCAGGAAGATCCCGACCACGTCGCCGGCGCGCACGCCGAGCGAACGCAGCCCGTTCGCCAGCCGCTGGGTGTCGGCGAGCAGGTCCGCATAGGTGACGGTGCGCCGCTCCCCCTCCTCCCCGTGCCAGTGGAAGGCCACCCGCTCGCCGCGCCCGGCTGCCACGTGCCGGTCCAGGCAGTTCTCCGACAGGTTCAGCATCCCGTCCGCGAACCAGGTGTAGAAGGGCGGGTTCGAGTCGTCGAGTACCTGCGTGAACGGCGTGTGCCAGGTCAGCAGCTCCTCGGCCTTGCGAGCCCAGAACGCGTTCGGGTCTGCCTCGGCGGCGGCCCGGTCGGCGTCCATCGGCAGGCGCCGGGTGAAGGCCGCCGACGGGTCGAAACGCTCCACGGACAGCAGGCTCTCCAGGGTCGCCTCGAGATCGGCGACGTTCTCGAGACCGGTCGAGACGCTGACACCTGTGTCGGTCACGGCTCCTCCTGGGTCGGCTCGGGACGAACAGCACGGTCACACGCTGCCCCCCGGTCTACCACGAAGGCCCGTCAACTCTCAGGAGTTGCGCGGCAGGTTCCGGCGGTCGGCAGGTTCCGGGCGTGAGAGGGGACCGGCCGGCGGTCGACCGTTGGCGATGTCCGCTATTTCCTGCTATGGGCTAGTGCGCCGGGTGGAACCGAGCGATCCCCGAACCCGATCTGGAGATGATTGATGAAGATCAGTGGGTGTCGGCCTATCGTGGCGACCGACATCTACAGCGACATCGAAACCATCCCCAAAGCCGGCACCGTCGACGATCTCGGCGGGTCGGACGGGGTGGGGAACGCCGGGGCGCCGGACGCCTCGCCGGTCATCGAGGGCCTGAAGCGGGAGGAACGCGGATGAGTGTGGTGCGGCTCGAGGTTGACGGCGGGATCGGCACCATCCGGTTAGACCGGCCGCCGATGAACGCGCTGGACTCCACGGTCGCCGCGGAACTGCGGACCGCCGCGGTCGAGGCGACCCGGCGGTCGGACGTCCGCGCGGTGGTGCTCTATGGCGGGGAAAAGGTGTTCGCCGCCGGGGCCGACATCCGGCAGATGGCGCCGATGGGTTACGCCGAGGTATCCACCTGGGTGGGCGATCTGAACTCCACCTTCGAGGTCGTGGCCCGGATCCCGAAGCCCGTGGTCGCCGCGGTGACGGGCTATGCCCTGGGCGGCGGGTTGGAGCTTGCCCTGTGCGCGGACGTGCGGGTCTTGGCCGAGGACGCCCGGGTCGGCCAGCCCGAGATCCTGCTCGGAGTGATCCCCGGCGCGGGGGGCACCCAGCGGCTGCCGCGCCTGATCGGCCCGTCCCGCGCCAAGGACCTCATCTTCAGCGGCAGGCAGGTCCGGGCAGCCGAGGCAGCGGAGATCGGTCTGGCCGACGCCGTCGTTCCCGCGGGTGAGGTGTACGTGCAGGCGAAGCGGATCGCGGGCCGGTACACGAACGGCCCGGCGATGGCGCTCGCGGCGGCGAAGCAGGCGGTTGACGACGGCGCGGAGATCGCGCTGGCCGAGGCGCTACGTCTGGAGGCGGCGCTGTTCGCCGGGCTGTTCGCCACCGAGGACCGGCGGATCGGAATGGAGTCCTTCCTCGAGAACGGGCCCGGCAAGGCCGACTTCATCGGCCGCTGACGGAGACCCCGTGCGGTGTCTGTGGTAGGGGTCCCCGGATTGCGCCGAAGGCGCCATCCGGGGGTTACCGCATGGCCAGGTCGGCGATGACCGGCCGGTGGTCACTGCCGAAGTCGCCGCCGACCTCGAAACCCGTCACCGCGAACGCGGGTGAGGCCAGCACGTGGTCGATGCGCAGCACGGGCGGCAGGATCAGGCTCTTGGAGTTCCAGGTCGGTTGCCATCCGCCGCCGCCGACGTCGTGCGCGTCGCGTACCCCCGAGTTCACCAGCCGACGGAACGGCCGGTGGTCCCGGGTGGCATTGAAGTCGCCGGCCATGACGACCGGCAGCGTGGCGTGTTCGAGCTGCGCGCGCAGCGTGTCGAGCTGGGTCCGCCAGCGGTCGGTGTAGGCGCTGGTCGTCGGTGAGATCGTGTGCACCGCGTACACGACGAAGCGTCGACGCTCATCCACCTCCACGGTGGCCCGCAATGACATTGCTCCGCCGACGACCGGGGCCGCGGCGTCGTGCAGCGGGAAGCGGGAGAACACGGCGGCGCCGAACGCACCCGGCTCCGGGTGCACCTCGCGGTACCGGTAGCTCGCCAGCGCTCCGGACGAGGTGACCCGCGCCAGGGTGAGCGGGGAGAGCTCCACGAGGACGAGCACGTCCGGGTTCGCGGCGCGGATCTGCGCGCCCAGCCGGTCGGCGTGGTCGTTGTAGTAGAGCAGGTTCGCCGACATCACCCGCAGGCGCGCGGCACCCTGCGGGGCCTCCTCGGCGCCGCCGGGGAAAACCTCGGGCAGGGTCCAGAACAGATGGATGGCGATCAGGGCCATGGAGATGATCATCAGCAGGTTGCGACGGAGCGCGAAGGCCACCGCCACGGTGGCGTAGGCCGGGAGGTAGAGCAGTTCGGTCCCGGCATTGATCGCGGAGTAGGGCCAGCCCACCGCATCGTCGAGATGGGCCAACCGGCCGAGGGCGATCCCCCCGAGTCCGGCCACCGCGACCCACGCGACGATCACGACCAGGGGGCGGACCGGGAAGGTCGGGTGCGGCCGGGGCTCCGGGGCGGCGACCGGGATGTCCCTGTGCCGGTAGGTGGGGTCGGTGCCCGGCACGGCGGAACCGGACTCCTGCGCGGAACTCACTTCACCAGAGTGCCCGGCTGGCAGGGCCGTCCGGGAGGCGGGTGCTCCCGGACGGCCCGTTCGGTGGTGAGACGTCGGTAACGGTGGGGCCGATGGCCGTAGCTTGCCGGCGCCGGGAGCCGTCGGCGCCCGTGCGGCGGCTATCGGTGACTGGTCAGGTGGCGGCTGTGGCGCCGACCAGCGGGCGCGCCCGTTCGTGCCATTCGCGGACCGTCACCGTCGGGTGCGTGTCGAGCTCACGGTCCAGCTCCCGCAGTTTCTCGGTGACCCGGGAGGACGACAGCTGCCCGGCGACGGCGACGGCCCGGTAGCCCGCCTCCAGGGCGGCCTCCAGGTCCGGAGTCGGTCGGCGCAGGTAGGCCAAGGCGAGGTCGGCCTCGGCGTAGCTGCGGGTTCGGGCGCGCGCCGCGCCCTGCAGGCTCCGGGCCTCGAGCAGTTTCGTCTCGGCCGGTCGGGCGCGGCCCAGCAGTAACAGGCAGTGACCATGGCACTCGGCGACGTCGCCGGCGTTGTAGTGGCCGGCCCAGGACGGTCCGTCGTCCCCGTCGCTGCGCGCGATCGCCCGGTCCATCTTGTCCAGGGCCTCCATGCAACCGGCCTCGTCACGGTTGCGTGCCAGCGCCCAGGCATGCTTGTCGTGCAGCATGGCCTGCACGGCATACGAGGAGTGCCGCACCGCGCGGCCGAGGGCCGCCCGGGCCAGGGCGAGGCTCTGCCGGGGATGGCCCAGCCGGGCGGCCTGGTCGCTCATCGCGGACAGCACCCGGCCGGCGAGCATGACGTCGTCGGCGTGTTCGGCGAGGCTGAGGGCCTGGATGTAGTAGCGCTGCGCGAGGGCCTGCCGGTTGCTGTCCTGGGCGAGCCACCCGCTGAGGTGAGGAT
>NZ_CDXDOS010000157.1:0-7898 GCF_978021245.1 Frankia sp. CoBUL1 | reverse complement strand
GGCTCACTACATGAGGCGGATCTGATTAACAGGGCGATGAATCTCGCCGCGATGATCCTGATGATTTTCTTTCCTTTTGTTATCACGCTGGCGGCGCTGTCGCCACTGCGGCAGGGCGGTGCGGCGGACATAATCATCGCGCGCATGGGGTTGAGCCATGATGCGGCGATGGCCGTGGAACGACTCTTTACCCCGCGGAGCGGAACCGTCCTCACCGGCTGGACAGTACTGGGAGTGCTCTGGCTGATAGTTGGCGGACTGAGTCTGGCTGCGTCCGTCCAGTCCATTTATGTGCGGGTCTTCAGGCTGAAGCCATTCGGGCTACGCGGCCTACTGGCCCAGGTCGGCTGGCTCTGCGGATTGATCTTCTTTCTCGTCGCTACCACGAGTCTCGGGGCGCTGCTCACCGGCACCGTGGCTGGTCAGGTCTGCTACGGCCTGGTAGCCACCGTGATCCTGGTGCTCTTCTTGTGGGTCGGGGTCCGGGTACTCACCATCGGCCGGATGAGCTGGCGGGACTCGTGGCCGACAGCCCTGTTCACGACGATCGGCCTGACTGGTCTGGGTGTCGTCAGCCGGCTGGCATTCTCGGCTTCCATCGTGGCGAACGAGCGCAGCTATGGCGGGATCGGGGTCGTGTTCACCATCCTGTCGTGGCTGATCGGTTTCGGTGTCGTCCTCATCGGGGGGGTAATCGTCGGCACGTGGTATCTCGACACCGAGCTGTCGGTCGCCGGCATCCTCAGAAAGTTTCACATCGGGAGGAGGATGGGCCGAGACCAAGCCCGGAAATCATGAGCTGAGCCGGTGCGCGGATCGGCGCCGAGGGCCACAAGGGCCAATGACGTGTGACCTGGTGTTGATCGTGTCCGGAGGACAGCAGGAGGTGACGCTGTGTGAGTGGCTGATCTGGTCGATCGGCGTCCTGCCTGTCTTACCCTGGGTTCAGGGGCGTCAACGGTTCAGGGGCGTCAACGTCGCCTCCACAGGGTCCAAGCCGGGCACCCGCATCGGCCGCAATCCGAGCCGGGCCGGTAGTGCTCGTGGTCATGACGCGCATGGCCGCAGCGGCAGCGCAGGATGAGTAGACCGCGGATCGACCTCACAGGGTCACCTCCGTCCGGATGGGAGTAGCTAAGTGAGCTAGATAAGTGAGTTAACTGCCTAAATGTCGCATGTGGGCTGGTCTGCTGGGTGTGTCTAGACGTTCGGGCGGAGATCGTCCAGGTCGTCCTTCCCTGCTGGCCCGGGGACACCCGCCTGGCCCTCGTCCACGACTCGGCGCCTTCTGCGCGTGACCACCCCGCGACTCGGCCCGGCTACGATCGGGTGGCACGAGGAACGTCCGTGACGGGGCGGTTTATCGTCTCCAGGTCCTGAGCGCCATAGCAAGCGACCCATCGGGAGACGATAGGGATCATGAGAATCTCGAGCGGGACCGGGGCATCGGGCACCTCGGCCGGGCGCTCCGCCGACGGGCGGCGGGGGGGAAACGCGCTGCCCGAGGCGAACGAGCGCGCCGTCATCCGGCGCCGGTGGTGGCCACGCCCGGCGGTGCGGCCGGAACCCGGGCGGCCCGGCGCCCGCCGGGGCCTGTCCGCCCGGTCTGGTCCGGTCGGTCGGGGGTCAGCGGCCTCTCCCGTCCCTCCCGCACAGCCTGCCCCCCAGGCACCGCGTGCCCCGTCTGCCTCACAGCTGTCGTCTGCCCCGCCGCCGACGACATCACCCGGCGCCCGTCCCGGCAGGAAGAGCGGCCGGATGCCCGTGCTGCCCCCCTGGAAACAGCCGTGGGCGCCTCGGATCGCCGCGCTGCTGGCCCTGGTTGTCGGCCTGGTGGACGTCATCTCCGCGGTCACCCCGGAGTGGCGCTCCCGCCTGGAGGACCTGCGGGTGCTCCTGCCCCCGGCGGCCTCCCAACAGGCCGCCGCGTTCACCGTCGTCGTCGGCATGCTGCTCGTGCTGCTGACGCCGGGGCTGCGCCGCTGCAAGCGGCGGGCCTGGCGGGCCGTGCTGGTCCTGCTCGGCGTGAGCATCGTGCTCCACGTTGCCAAGGGTCTGGACTACGAGGAGGCGGCCGGATCGGCCGCGCTGCTCATCGCCCTGCTGCTGGTCTACGGGGAGTTCCGGGCCAAGGGCGACCCGTCGACGCGTTGGCGGGCGCTCGGCGTCGGCCTGCTGCTCACCGTCGTCTCGATCGGGATCGGGTTCCTGCTGCTTTATGTGCGTCAGGACCGGATCGTCGGCCCGCATTCGCTGTCCGCCCAGTTCGAACAGATCGTCGAGGGACTCGTCGGGATCCCCGGTCCGCTACGGTTCACCTCCGACCGGTTCTCCGACCTCGCCGCCCGCGTGCTGCTGACGATGGGCCTGTTGACCATAGTGACCACCGGCTACCTCGCGCTGCGACCGCCCGAGCCCCGGCCCCGGCTGACCGACTCCGACGAGGAACGGATACGTGCCCTGCTGGCCCGGCACGGCAAGGCCGACTCGCTGGGATACTTCGCGCTGCGGTCGGACAAGTCGGTGATCTGGTCGCCGACCGGCAAGGCCTGCGTGGCCTACCGGGTGGTTTCCGGCGTGATGCTGGCCAGCGGAGACCCGCTCGGTGACCGGGAGGCCTGGCCGGGGGCCATCAGGGAGTTCCTGCGTGAGGCGGCCGATCATGCGTGGACGCCGGCGGTCCTCGGCTGCTCGGAGGCGGGTGGCTTCGCCTGGACCCGCGCCGGGCTGTGCGCGCTGGAATTCGGTGACGAGGCCATCGTCGACACGGAGTCGTTCACGCTGGAGGGCCGGGCGATGCGTAACGTTCGCCAGGCGGTCGCCCGGGTGGAACGCGCCGGCTACACCGCGGTCGCGCGGCGGGTCGGCGATCTCGCGCCGGCCGACATCGCGCGGCTGAAGGCACAGGCCGCTGCCTGGCGGGGTACCCAGACGGAACGGGGCTTCTCGATGGCGCTCGGCCGCCTCGGCGGCGGCGCGGACGGTGACTGCGTAGCCGTGATGGCCTTCTCCCATGACGCGGGTCCCCATGACGCGGACGACCCGGTGAACGGTGCTCCGGGCCACCCGGCGAACGACACGACAAGCGGCATCGGGGACGGCGCGTCGCATGCCGACGCGGCCGGCACCGAGCCCCGGCTGCGCGCCCTGCTGCATTTCGTGCCGTGGGGCCCCAACGGCCTGTCGCTGGACGCGATGACGCGGGACCGGACCACCGACAACGGGCTGAACGAGTTCCTCATCGTCAGCGCCCTGCGCCAGGCCCGCGAGCTGGGCGTCGAACGGCTGTCGCTGAACTTTGCGTTCTTCCGGTCCGCACTCGAACGCGGCGAGCGCCTGGGCGCCGGGCCGGTCATCCGCTGCTGGCGTTCCCTATTAATATTCTTGTCCCGCTGGTTCCAAATAGATAGCTTGTACCGGTTCAACGCCAAATTTCAACCCACCTGGCAGCCCCGTTATATCTGCTACCCCGCCAGTTCCGAGCTACCACGGATCGCCTTGGCGATGCTCGAAGCCGAGGCCTTCCTGGTCTGGCCCTGCTGGCGCGACCATCTATCCGGGCTATCCCGGTTGTCCCGACTATCCCGACTACCCCGGCCTGGAACGGCAGGCCTCCATCACCGTGCCCGAAGAAAGGACACCTCGACCGGCCCCGGGCCGGGCTGACCATCACCTTCAGGCCACGTCGTCCATATTGTCCATATTGTCCACGTCGTCCACGCCGTGGACACACTCGCAGGGGAGTGTGGATTTGGGGTCTCTGGTCGTCATCGGGAAGTGGTTCCTGCTGTCCCTGGCGGGAATGTCGCTCGCCTGCTGGGCAGGCTGCGGGTGGCTGGCCCACCGGCGCCGGGCGGGGCATCGGAACCGGGTGGGACGCCCCGCCGCGTTCGGGATGGGCATCCTCGCCATGCTGCTCACGTTGGTGACGGCGGCGGATCTGGTCAACGCCTACTACGGCTACCTGCCGCGGGTCGACGACGTCATCGGGGTGAAGTCCTGGCCGACGGGGTCGGCGCGGGAGGCTGTGGCGCCAGCGCCGCCGCACCCGGACGGATCGGTTATCGACCTGTTGGTCCCCGGCACGCACAGCGGGTTCGGTGTGAAGGAGGCAAAGCAGGCACTGGTGTACCTTCCGCCCCAGTACTTCACCGAACCGCACGTCCGGTTCCCCGTCGTCTACCTTATGCACGGCTCGCCGGGGGTGCCGGTCGACTGGTACCGGGCGGGCCGGGCCGCGCAGGTCGGCGCGCTTCTCGCCGGGGTCGGCCGGCCCGCGATCCTCGTCGCCCCGCGCCTGAGCCACGGTTGGCTCGACGACAGCGAATGCGTCGACCGGCCCGGCGAGAACATCGAGACCTATCTGATCGACGACGTGATCTCGACGGTCGACCGGCGGTTGCGCGCCATCGCGGACCGAGCCGACCGGATCTTCGTCGGAATGTCCGCCGGCGGGTTCTGCGCGCTGAACCTCGGGCTACGCCACCGTGACCTCGTCGAGACGATCATTGATATGTCCGGGATGTCGAAACCGACCCACGACGGTGGGATGGTCGGCCTGTTCGGGAACCGGCCCGATCTCGCTCTGGTCGTGGCGGCGAACACCCCGGCCCGGTACGCGGCGACGCTCCCACCGTTCCCGCCGATGCGGGTGTGGCTGGACTGCGGGCATGGCGATCATGAGGCGTTGGGCGACACGGAGGCGATGGCCCGCGCCCTGGGGCAGCGTCCGGGCTTCGACGTCGTGCTGCGGCTGCGCCCCGGCGGTCACGACTTCGGCGTGTGGCGTCCGGCGCTTCGAGACAGCCTGCTGTGGGCGGTACCGTCCGACGTCCGCCCGGCGTGACCGTCCCCCGGCGCGACCGTCGGCACATCTGGTCGGCCGCTGCGGTGCCGGGAATGACAGCGCCGGGCGAAGACATTCTTCAGATGGGCCCTGCTTCTCGTCAGGCGGGAGTGTTCCGTGGCGTGCTCGATTCCAGGCCGGGGCGATCAGCGGGGATGGGCCGCGCCGGCGGAGAACATCCGAGGTGGACCGGGGGCCGGAGTCCCATGACCGTCCGCACACCGGCCCCCGCCGGAGATGACGACGGCCCTGTCGGCGCGGAGCACGTTCACGGGGCCGAGGGCGCCGCCAGCCCAAACCCGGGCCGCCCGTGGTCGGGCCGCCCGTGGTCGGGCGTGCGGCGGCTGCCGGTGACCGTAGGCCGGTTCCCGGTGACCGACTCCTTGCTCGGCGCCCTCGTCGCGGCGCGGGTGTTCCAGTACGTCGACCCGGCCACGGCGACCCGCTGGCAGTGGGCCATGAACACAACCTTCGACCAGATGCGCCACCATCCCCTCGGGGTGCTTGTGGGCAGTATTCCGTGGCTGCCCGAGGGGCCGTTGGCGCCGTGGCTCATGTTCGCGGGCCTGGCCGTGGGCGGCTTGGAGGCGACGGCGGGAGGCGCCACCGCGCTGGCCGTCGTGCTGGGTGGGCATGCCGGGGCGACGTTGATCTCCCAGGGTGTGCTGGACCTGCGGGTCGTCACCGGCGGGTTGCCGCGGACCGCTCTGCACGTCCTGGATGTCGGGCCGAGCTATGTCGTGGCGACCGCCCTGACCGCGCTCGTGGTGCTGCCCTCCCGCCGGTCGCTGCGCGCTCTGGCGTCACTGACCTTCGTCGTCGTACTCCCCGTGATGATGAAGGGGGTGAGCCGTGGGGAGCTCGACGCGGTCGGCCACACGGCGGCCCTCGCCCTCGGTGCGCTCGCGGGGCTCGCGCCACCGGTGCGCCGCCGCGCCGCGGCGCGGCGGGACACCGCTCGGTGGGACGCCGCCCGGCGCGGCTGGTGGGACGTCGGGGGGAACAGGAGGGCGAAGTCCGGCCACAAAGCGCGGTTTGGTGTGCGAAGATATCGTTGGATACGTGGACGGCGCGAGTCGGGTCTTGATCTGCATTTTTAGTGTGTGCCGCTGATCCGAAACGCCGGCACCAGCGGGCATGATGGTGGTAGCGTCCTGGCTGTCCGGTGCCACCACGGTCTGCTCGTCCAGTGCTCCATCGCAGGGCTTTCCTGTCTCATCGAACCGCCAAAAAGGGTCTCGTCATGTCATCAAAGGGAAGATTTTCCTTCTGACTCTGGTGCAGGCAGCAACATTCTCAATCGCGGCTGGTTACAACCGTGACCAGTTGTTCCTTTGACGGAAGAGGAGCCAAGCGTGGCAAGTGCGATCGACGGCATCTACCGGATCAGCATCGCCGGGCAGCAGACCCTCACCGACGTGGGCGGGGGCAACCTCGTCCTTCTGCCTGACGGCAACGGCGGCGGGCAGGTGTGGCAGGTGCGGCGCGCCAACGACGACACCTACACGATCCGCAAGCCGTCCGGCGGGGCTTTTGTGAGCTTCGATGGTGACCCGGACACATTCGAGCGGGTACGTGTGCTCCCGGAGCCGCGTGAATGGAAGATCGCTGATGGTCCCCAGTCGGGTACCTTCACCATCGGTGTCCCGGACAATGAACTGACCCTGGGACTTCACCCGGCGCTCATCTACCCGCCGCTGGTTGCCCTGTCACCTATCTTCAGGGAGGACAGGGGCTGGATTTTCGAGGGCGTCGAGTAGTCGAGTAACCCGTCCACCCGGGGCCCGGCCCGGCCGGTGAACGAGGCCCTGCGCCGATGGCACGGGGAGCCGGGCACCGTGCCGCGGATGGCAGCAGTTCGACCATCCGCGGCGCGGCGCATCGGTACATCGGTACATCGCGGCCGAGAGCGAACCGGACGAACCGGATAGAAAGGATTGATCGGACAAGACCGCTGGTCGGTCACCTCAGCCGCATCCTCTCGGTGGCGGCGCCGAATGCGGGCCCGATCCGCGATACTTCTGTGGGATGACCGATTCTGTCCGGCCTGCCCGGCGGGGAATGCAGGCTATCCTCGGCGACCGTCTCTGGCAGGCGTTGTTGTCATGCGGTTCCCGGTGCCATTTCCGGTCGCGGCAGGTGCTGCTGCGTCAGGGCGATTCAGATGATTTCCTGCTTCTGCTGACCACCGGCCGGGTAAAGGTGGTGCGCGTGGACGCGGAGGGCTCGGCCCTCCTGCTGGCGCTGCGTTCGCCCGGGGACATGATCGGTGAGATGGCGCGAATCGGAACCGGACGCACCGCCACGGTGCAGGCGATCGATCGATGCGAGGCGCATCGGGTCTCCGCCGCCACGCTCGACTCCTTCCTGCGGCGGCACGGTGTTCAGGGAGCGCTGGCTGACTACGTGGTGAGCAAGCTGTCCGAAACGGTTCCCTATCAGCATCAGCTCGTGCATTTCTCGCCGCGGCAGCGGGTCGCCCGCCTGCTGTTGGAACTGGTCGCCCTCGCCGGACCGGAGCTGCCCGATCCGATGCGGGTGCCGTTCTCGCTCGATGCCGTCGCGGAGTCCCTGGGGCTCGCCCGGAGCACGGTGGCCGCACATGTGGCGGCATTGCGAGAGGAACAGGTGCTGAGGCCGGGGCCACGGCTCGCGGTGGCGGGCCGAGGTGGGCATCACGACCGGCTGAGCATGCCGGTCTGGCCCGGCGGGCTCCAGGTCGTCCGCTGGTTCTCCGTTGACGGGAGCCGGTGGGCCGACGAGATGTGGTCCGTGCCACCGTTGAACCGTCCGTCGATGGACGTTTTTGTCACTCTTCCGCCGCGACGCTGAAGAACACGGGCACGACATCCGTGCTCTCCCGCGAACGCGAAGGATTCAGCGATGGCCTCTACACCGGTCCATGGCGGCACCGACAGCATGGCAATGCCCCCCAGGGCTGCGCGAAGGTCGCGTGGTGTGACGGCCCGTTGCGCTAAGTGGCCATGAACTGGAGTGCCCGGCGGCGGTCTCCGGCGATGTGTTCGAGGGTTTCCTTGACTTTTCGGACTCC
>NZ_CDXDOS010000156.1:0-7934 GCF_978021245.1 Frankia sp. CoBUL1 | reverse complement strand
CCTGGGGGGCGGTTTTCCCGGCTAGGCCAGCCGAGTAGTGGTGTGTCCGGGTCAGGACGTGGTCTCGACCCGGCTGCCGCCGACCCCTTTGACGACCCGGATCTGGTTCGGGATGCGCTGGCGCAGTTCGGTGACATGGCTGACGACGCCGACGAGCCGGCCGCCGGAACGCAGTTCGTCGAGAACGGTCATCACCTCGTCGAGGCTGCCCGGGTCGAGCGTGCCGAAACCCTCGTCGATGAACAGCGCGTCCATCCGCCGGCCTCTCGCCTCGGCCGTCACGACGTCGGCGAGCCCGAGGGCCAGTGACAGCGCCGCCTGGAAGGTCTCCCCGCCGGACAGGGTGGCCGTGTCGCGCTGCCGGCCGGTCCAGGCGTCGTCGACCAGTAGCCCGAGGCCGGCGCGCCGACGCTTGTCGCGGCTTTCCCCCGCGTCGTGCACCAGGGTGAACCGACCGCCGCTCATCGCCGCGAGCCGATGGCTGGCGGCGGCGGCCACCTCTTCCAACCGGGCCGCCAGCACGAAGCTGGACAGCGGCATGCGCTCGGTGTTGGCACCCCGCCCGGCGGCCAGATCGGCGAGTCCCCGCAGCTCGTCCGCCGCCTCTCGCAGCGGATCCAGGGTAGTGAGCTTCTCGGTGAACTCCGTGACCAGCGCGGCCAGCCGCTCGGCCCGTTCCCGGGCGCGTGCGGCCGTGGCGAGCGCGCTCTCGTCGACCTCACGGGCGTCGGTCACGGCCGTCTCGTGGTCGGCCAGCGGGACCTCGGTGCCCGGATCGACGGCGAGATCCTCGCCCGCCAGCCTGGCCCCGACGGCGACGAGCTCGTCCCGATGGGCCCGGGCCTCGTCCGCGGCGCGGCGCATCCAGTCGGAGTCCCGCACGGCCTCGGCGGCGTCGTCCAGGTCGGAGAACCCCGCCTGCCGCGCCTGGTCGAGGGCGGCCGTCCCGGCGCGGATGTGTTCGGCCCGGGCCTGCTCGGCAGCCAGGGCCGCGGCCTGCGCGGCCTCGTGATCGGCGGCGAGGGCGGTGACGGCACGGCGGCGCGCGGCCAGGGCGTCGGGGTCGCATAGCTCCGCCGGAACGCCGGCGAGCCGTCGGGCGGCGCGGTCCCGGGCGTCCGCCGCGCGTTCCCGGGCCGCCTGCGCCGCGGTCCGTGCGGCGGAATGGCGGGCCGCGGTCTCCTTCTCGTTCTCGTGGACCTCGCGCAACGCGGCCTCCGCCGCGGCGAGCTTCTTCGCCGCCCGGGTCCGGGCGCGGACCGCGTGGGTCAGCACGGCGGCGAGTTCATCGAGCCGATCCGCGACCGGCGCCCCGGAGCCGCCCAGCAGCGTCGCGACCGGAAGCGCGCGGATCTCGGCGAAGGCGGCCTCGACGCGGTCGTCCGGGTTCGCGCTGTGGTCCGGGTCCGTTGGGCCGACCAGGTCGGCGTGCAGCGCCCGGACCCGGGACTCCCAGTGGGCTACCGCCCGGCCCGCCCTCGTCGCGGCGTCGGCGAGCCGGTCCGCCTCCTGCCCGGCCGCGGTCTCGGCGTCCTTGCTCACATGGTCGGCCCGGGTTTCGGCCGGGTCGGGATGCTCCAGGGCCCCGCAGACCGGACAGGGCGTGTCATGGACAAGCGCGGCGGCGAGTTCGGCGGTGATGGCGTCGAATCGCTGCCGCCGGAGGTCGGATGCGTGGGTCCGGGCCGCGGATGCGTCTCGTTCGGCCTCGTCGGCCACGGTCCGCACCTGCCGCCCCTCCCGGACGGCGGAGGCCAGCTCCTTGGCCCACCGGGCCCGTTCGACCAGGCCGGGCAGAGCGGCGCCGGCCCGCCGGGCGACCTCCACCCGGGCCTCGGCCTCGACGCGGGCGCGGGGCAGCGTGACGCTGATCGCCTCGGCGAGTTCGGCGGCGGACCGGGTGTAGGCGGCCGTATCCTGGTCGGCCCCGGCGGCCTCCTCGGCGTCCTGCTCGGCGGCGGCGAGGGTGTCGGCCAACGTTCCCAGTCGCCCGGTCTCGGTGTGGGCGAGGCGGGCCAGGCGGGCGAGTTCCTCGGCAGGTGCTTCGGCAGGCCTCCCGGTGCCCTCCTCGGGCAGCGGTCCCGAGGGGGCGGGTTCCCCGGGAAGGAGCCCGGATGGATGGCGTCCGAGCCGGTCCCGGGCGTCTCGTTCGGCGGCCTCGGCCCGGTGGACCTCGGCGGCGCGGCGGTGGACCTCGCCCAGGGCGGGTGCGACGACGGCGGCCCGGCGGGCCGAGTCCAACTCGGTGGCGAGCAGCTCGATCCGGGGCGCCTGTGCCGCGAGCTCCTCTTGCCGGGCGGCCAGTACCCGGCGCTGCCCGACGCGTCGGGCGAGGTCGCGTGCCTGGTCCAAGGCCTCCTCGGCCGCGGTGCGCCGCGCTGCCGCCGCGCCGGCCGCCTCGTCGGCCGAGATGGCCGCCGCCGCGGCGGTCCCGGCGAGGTCCGAGGCCCAGCCGGCGTCAGCCGTCGGATCCTCCGGCTCGTCGACGGCCGCCACCTGCGAGACCCGGGCGGTCACCCGGTCGAGCTCGGCGCGGGCCAGCGCCAGCCGTTCGGCGGCGGTCTTTGCCTGGTCCAGCAGCCACTGCTCGGCGTACTCGAAGCGGTTGACGTGGAACAGCCGCTTCAGGAGCTTCTCGCGCGCACCGTGGTCGGCTTGGAGGAAGTCGGCGAAGCGTCCCTGCGGGAGCATGATGACCTGGAAGAACTGCTTGTCGCTCATGCCGACGAGCAGGTCGATCTCATGGCCGACGTCCTCCATGCGGGTGGCGACCGTCTCCCAGCCGCCGGCGCCGTCGAACCGTTCCAGCCGTGCCGTCGGATGGGCGCGGGTCGTCCCGCCGCCGCGTTTCGGCTTGTCCCAGGCGGGGCCGCGGGTGATCCGGAAACGTCCCGCCGCCACCGTGAACTCCAGCGTCACCTCCGGCCGTAGGGATGCCGCGGCGTGGTGCGAGCGCAGGTCCGGCGGCCCGGAGACCTCCCCGCGCATCCCCGGCACCCGGCCGAACAGCGCGAACCCGACCGCGTCGAGCAGCGTCGTCTTGCCGCCCCCGGTCTCCCCGCAGAGCAGGAGCAGGCCGCCGCTGCCGAGGACGTCGAAATCGATCTCGACGGTGCCGGGGAAGGCGCCGAACGCCGCCAGGGTCAGGTGGTGGGGACGCATCAGGCGACTTCCTCCTCGGCCCGGCGGGCGGCGCCGAGGGCTTCGGCGAGCAGAGCACGTTCCCGAGCCGAGGGAGCGCTGCGTACATGGGCGACGAAGGCCTCGGCGATCTCCAGCTCCGAGCGTCCCCGGGTCCGCCGGCCGAAGCTGAGTATCTCGTCTGGTTCCGTCTCCGGTTCGTGCGCGAGCCGCAGGGCGAAGGGGAACCGGCGCTGCAACCGGGCCATGGCGTCCATGGGGCGGACGGGGTCGGTCAGCACAGCGGAGACGAAGTCGGCCTCGTGCGGGGCATGGGCGGGGTCGGTGAGGAGGTCGGCAAGACTGCCGCGCAGCAGGGCCATCCGCCGCCGGGCGGGAACGCCGATGCGGGTCACGTTCCCCAGCCCGGTCGGACCGATCTCGACGAGCAGTGACGCTTTCGCGTCGCCGGACTCCGAGAAGGAGTAGGCCAGTGGCGATCCGCTGTAGCGGACGGACGGGGCGATCGCCTGTGGCCGGTGCAGATGGCCGAGCGCGGTATAGGTGATCCCCTCGAACAACTGGGCCGGCACATTGCCCACCCCGCCGACGCTGATGTCGCGTTCGCTCTCGCTCGCCGCCCCGCCGGTGACCCAGGCGTGCGCCACCACGACGGACCGGGCATCCGGATACCGTGCGAGGTCGGCCCGCACTGCGTGCATCGCCCGGTGCATCGCCTGGTGCATCGTCGCGGCGGGGATCCCGGCGGCCGGGACGTCCGAGCCAGATGGCGCCTGCGCCGGTTCGGGAAGCTGGGAGTTCGCCGCCGACGGCTCCAGGTAGGGAATCGCGTACACCCGGACCGCCCCGGCGGGATCCTCGACGACGACCGGATCCCCGACCGCGGCCGGATCCGTCCGGATGCGGACGCGGGGGTCGAGCAGGCCGGCCTTGTCGCCGAGCCGGCGGGCCGCGTCGTGGTTGCCACTGATCACCACGACCCGGGCGCCGGCATCGCGCAGTCGGGAGAGCGCCTCGTCGAAGAGCTCCAGCGCGCCCACCGGCGGGATCGCCCGATCGTGCACGTCGCCGGCGATGAGCACGACGTCAACGCCCTCGGAACGGACGACGTCGACGAGATGATCGACGAAGGCCGCCTGGGCCGGCATCAGGTCGTGACCGTACAGGCCACGCCCGAGATGCCAGTCGGACGTGTGCAGCGCACGCATGCGACCACGGTAGGCAATCCCGTCGAGATGATCGTCATGGGGGTCCGAACTGCGCGCCTTTCCGGCTGTTCCGGTTATCACCGTTCCGGGTCCCTGCCTGTCGCGGACCTGGCGGATCGCAGATCTGGATAACGGGATAAGGAGATGAGTAGGTCGCGGATGCAGGGATGAGTAGGTGACGGATGCGGGTGTAGGTGACGGATGCGGGTGTAGGCGACGGACGTGGGTGTAGGCGACGGATACGGGTGAGGAGCGATGAACGGCACGACCGCCGAGCCACCGGTAGCCTCGTAGCGGCGGGCAGCGCCGCGGCGCCCGCCTAACGGAGGACCCGAGATGAGCACCTCTGCGGAGGAT
Source organism: Frankia sp. CoBUL1 (assembly GCF_978021245.1). Classification (NCBI taxonomy): domain Bacteria; kingdom Bacillati; phylum Actinomycetota; class Actinomycetes; order Frankiales; family Frankiaceae; genus Frankia; species Frankia sp. CoBUL1. The sequence goes on along the minus strand of NZ_CDXDOS010000156.1, from coordinate 3,228 downwards.
GTCCGAGGCAGCGCCGTCCGTGCCAAGGCGGCGGCGGCCCTGCTGGCGCCGCGCAGCCGCGCCGAGAAGGACCGCGCGCTGCTCGCCATGGCCGACGCGTTGATCGCCCGTTCCGCGGAGATTCTCGCCGCGAACGCCGAGGACCTCGCCGCCGCGCGGGCGGCGGGCACCGCCGGGGCGATGGTCGATCGGCTCACCCTCACCCCGGCCCGGCTCGCCGGCATGGCCGACGGCCTGCGTCAGGTCGCGGCGTTGGAGGACCCGGTCGGCGAGGTCGTGCGCGGCCGGGTGTTGCCGAACGGGATGGAGCTGCGCCAGATCCGGGTGCCTCTCGGTGTCGTCGGGATCATCTATGAGGCCCGGCCGAACGTCACGGTGGACGCCGCGGGCCTGTGTCTCAAGAGCGGCAACGCCGCGTTGCTGCGCGGGAGCGCCTCCGCGCTACATTCCAACACCGCGCTGGTGGCGGTGCTGCGCGGCGCCGCCGTCGCGAGCGGCCTGCCGGCGGACGCGGTGCAGCTCGTCCCCGGGGTGGACCACGATGCGGTCAAGCACCTGATGCGGCTGCGCGGGCTCGTCGACGTGCTCATCTCGCGGGGTGGCGCGGGTCTGATCCGGGCGGTCGTCGAGGAGTCGACGGTGCCCGTCATCGAGACCGGGGTCGGCAACTGCCACGTGTATGTGGACGCCGATGCCGACCTCGACCAGGCGCTCGCGATCACCGTCAACGCGAAGACCCAGCGGGTTTCGGTGTGCAACTCGGCGGAGACCCTGCTCGTGCATGCCGGCGTGGCCGGGGAGTTCCTGCCCCGGGTGCTGGCCGCCCTGCACGATGCCGGGGTCACCGTGCACGGCGACGAGACGGTGTGCGCCGTCGATCCTCGGGTGCTGCCCGCCACCGACGGCGACTGGGCGGCCGAGTACCTGTCGTTGGATATGGCCGTCGCCGTCGTCGACTCCCTCGACGACGCGGTCGCGCACATCCGGCGCTGGAGCAGCGGGCACACCGAGGCGATCGTCACCCGGTCCCTGCCGGCGTCGCGGCGGTTCATCACGACCTGCGACAGCGCGGCCGTCATGGTGAACGCCTCGACCCGTTTCACCGACGGGGAGCGGTTCGGGATGGGCGCCGAGATCGGCATCTCGACCCAGAAGCTGCACGCCCGCGGCCCGATGGGGCTGCCCGAGCTGACCTCGACGACGTGGGTCGGCGTCGGCGACGGGCATCTGGTCACCTGAGGCCCGGGTCACCTGAGGCCCGGGTCACCGGGCCCGCCGGATCGGGCCGTCCGGGACGCAACGGAACCGGGAAGGGAATAGGTATGGGCTCGTTGGACGGGGTGACGGTGCACGGGGTGTCCGCGGTGCGGACCGTGCCGGGGCTCACCGCGGAGCAGGTCGACGCGGTGCTCTCCGACAACGCGCTGGCCTTCGTCGCCGGGTTGCACCGCACGTTCGCCGGCCGGCGTGCCGAACTGCTCGCCGCCCGGGCCGCCCGCCGCGCCGCGATCGCAGCCGGGGCCGCCCTGGACTTCCTGCCGCAGACCGCCGACATCCGGGCCGGGAACTGGCGGGTCGCGTCGCCGGCGCCGGGGCTGGTCGACCGTCGGGCCGAGATCACCGGCCCGACCGACGCCAAGATGCTCATCAACGCGCTCAACAGCGGTGCCCGGGTCTTCATGGCGGACCTCGAGGACGCCAACGTGCCGACCTGGTCGAACATGGTCGTCGGACAGCACAACCTGAGTGAGGCCGTCGCCGGCACGCTCGCCTTCACCTCGCCCGACGGCCGTCGTTACGAGCTCGACGAGTCCACGGCGACGCTCGTGGTGCGCCCGTGCGGCTGGCACCTGCCGGAGCGGCACGTCACCGTCGACGGGGAGCCGATCGTCGCCGCGCTCTTCGACGCCGGAATGTACCTGGTCCGCAACGCGCACGCCCTGCGTGCTACGGGCGTGGCGCCGTACTTCTACCTGCCGAAGCTGGAGGGTCATCTCGAGGCCCGGCTGTGGAACGACGTGTTCACCGCGGCGCAGGCCGAGCTCGGCCTGCCCGTCGGCACCATCCGGGCGACCGTTCTCATCGAGACGTTGCCCGCCGCCTTCGAGATGGAGGAGATCCTCTACGAGCTGCGGGAGCATTCCGCCGGACTCAACGCTGGCCGCTGGGACTACATGTTTTCCACCATCAAGACGTTCGCGTCCCGGCCGACTGAGTTCCTGCTGCCCGACCGCAACGGCGTGACGATGACGGTGCCGTTTCTGCGCGCCTACACCGAGCTGCTGGTCTCCACCTGTCATCGCCGCGGCGCGCACGCGATCGGCGGGATGGCGGCGTTCATCCCGTCGCGGCGCGACCCCGAGATCAACGCCGCGGCCCTGGCGAAGGTGCGCGCCGACAAGGAGCGGGAGTCCGCGGACGGGTTCGACGGGAGCTGGGTGGCGCACCCTGACCTGGTGCCGGTGTGCACCGAGGTCTTCGATGCGGTGCTCGGCGACGAGCCGAACCAGCTCACCCGGTTGCGTGACGACGTCAAGGTCGGCGCCGGCGACCTGCTGGCGGTGCGCGACACTCCGGGTTCCGTCACCGCGGCCGGGGTCCGCGGGAACATCAGCGTCGGGGTGCGCTACCTGGAGAGCTGGCTGCGTGGGATCGGGGCGGTCGGCATCGACAACCTGATGGAGGACGCCGCCACCGCTGAGATCTCCCGTAGTCAGATTTTCCAGTGGATAGCCGCCGGGGTCGTGCTCGACGACGGCCGTCCGGTCACGGCCGATCTGGTCCGGACCACTCTGGCGGAGGTGCTGGACCAGATCCGGCTCTCCATCGGCGCGGCCGCCTTCGACAACGGTCGCTGGAAGGACGCGGCGGCGGTGTTCGAGGAGACGGCGCTCGGCGAGACCTTCGTCGAGTTCCTTACTCTTCCCGCCTACGAGCGGATCGACTGAACCGGCGAACACCCAGGCGAACACCTCGGGAGAATCCCCGGGTGAACCGGCGGCGAACAGGTCGATGAGCAGCCCGTGGATATCCACCCGGCGGACGGCGGCGCGCAAGGCGTAGTCACCCGTCTGCGGCGCCAGCCTGGCAGTATGGACGTGGCGATGCCTGACACGGGGACGGACGGAAGGTGGCCATGTCGCTGCAGGAACACGCTTTCGCCGACGTCGCTGATGTGCGGGAACGGCTTCGCGTGACCGGATACCTCGCGGACGAGGCGATTGAGCC
>NZ_CDXDOS010000155.1:0-8041 GCF_978021245.1 Frankia sp. CoBUL1 | reverse complement strand
GGGTTTTCTCCCGGCTCACCACCGTGGTGGGGACCGTGCACGCGGGTACGGTCAAGCTTGTGAACGGCGAGAACACCGTTACCGACAGCGAGAACACCGTGACCAAGGAAGCGAGCGGTGAGGTGGCCGGTCCGTGGGAACGGCGGTTGCACATCGTCACCGGCAAGGGCGGGACCGGCAAGACGACCGTGGCCGGCGCGCTGGCCGTGGCGCTTGCGAGCGGTGGTCGTCGAGTCCTACTCACCGAGGTCGAGGGTCGGCAGCAGATCGCGCAGCTGTTCGACACCCCTCCGTTGCCCTACCGGGAGCGCAAGGTGGCCAGCGCCCCCGGCGGCGGGGAGGTGTTCGCGTTGGCGATCGACGCGGATGAGGCCCTGCTGGAGTATCTGGAGATGTTCTACAACCTGCGGCGGGCCGGGAGGGCCCTGGACAGGATCGGCGCGGTGGACTTCGCCACGACCATCGCTCCCGGGGTTCGCGACGTGCTGCTCACCGGCAAGGTCAAGGAGGCGGTCAACCGGCCCGACGCCACCCGCCCGGGAGGGCTGGCCTACGACGCGGTGGTGCTCGACGCGCCGCCCACCGGCCGGATCACCCGGTTTCTCAATGTCACCGCGGAGGTGGCGGGGCTGGCCAAGGTCGGGCCGATCCGGGCCCAGGCCGACAGCGTGATGGCCGTGCTGGCGCCCGATCGGGCCGCCGTGCATCTGGTCACCCTCCTCGAGGAGATGCCGGTGCAGGAGACGGTGGACGGCGTGGCCGAGCTGACCCGCGCCGGCCTGCCGCTCGGCGGTGTGGTGGTCAACATGACCCGCCCACCCCTGCTGCGCGCGAAGGAGTCCCGTCTGGCCCGGCGCGGGGAGCTGGACCGGGAGGAGATTGCCGCCGGGATCAAGGAGGCTGGGATGGAGCCCACCCCTGAGCTGGTCGAGGCGCTGGCCTGGGAGGCGGCCCAGCACGCCGATCGCGTCGCGCTGGAGGCGGCTGAGCGTGCGGAGATTGCCGGGCTCGGTCGTCCCGTGTATGAGGTGCCGCTGGTCGCGGATGGCGTCGACCTCGGCACCGTCTACCGGTTCGCGGAGATGCTGCGGGCGCAGCAGATGGTGGCATGAGCCCCGCGCGCCCGTCACCCGGTGCACCACGGCGGGAACCCGGGGCGCCGTCCGCCGGGCGGCGAAGGCCGGCAGCGGGGAGCGTCCGGCAGCCGGCGGCGCGTCGCGGCGGGGTGGGAGCGCGCCGGACGCGTCCGCATCCGGCCGGCGTGCCACTGCTCGACGTCGACGCGATGCTCGACACGGAACGGATCGTGGTCTGCTGTGGCTCGGGTGGGGTCGGCAAGACGACCATGGCCGCGGCGCTCGCGCTGCGGGCGGCCGAGCGCGGGCGCGACGTCGTCGTCCTGACGATCGACCCGGCGCGGCGACTCGCCCAGGCCCTGGGCCTGACCGCGCTCGACAACACCCCACGCGAGGTGGTCGGGGTCGACGGTGCCGCCGGTGGTCGTCTCGACGCGATGATGCTGGACATGAAGCGGACGTTCGACGAGATCGTCCTGGCGCACAGCACCTCCGAGCGGGCCGAGGCCCTCCTTGCCAACCCCTTCTACCAGTCGCTGTCGTCCTCCTTCGCCGGCACCCAGGAGTACATGGCGATGGAGAAGCTCGGCCAGCTCGACGCCACCGGCACGTGGGATCTGATCGTGGTCGATACGCCCCCGACCCGGTCGGCGCTGGACTTCCTCGATGCTCCGACGAGGCTCGGGGCCTTCCTCGATGGAAGGCTGCTACGACTGTTGCTCGCGCCGGCGAAGGCCGGCGGGCGGGCGTACGTGAAGGTGCTCGGCGCCGGCCTCGGCGTGTTCACCCGAGTCCTCACCAAGGTGCTCGGCGCCCAGCTGCTGACCGACGTCAGCCAGTTCGTGGCGGCGCTGGAGACGATGTTCGGTGGCTTCCGGGCGCGGGCGGAGGAGACCTACCGCCTGCTCGGCGATCCCGGCACCTCGTTCATCGTGGTCGCAGCGCCCGAGGCCGCGGCGCTACGGGAGGCGTCCTACTTCGTCGATCGGCTCGATGCGGAGGGGATGCCCCTCGCCGGACTGGTCGTGAACCGGATGCACCACAGCGATGCCGAGGCGCTCAACATCGAGCGCAGCCTTGCCGCCGCCGAGAACCTCGAGGAGCATGGGGAGCATCCGCTTGCCGCCGCGGTGCTGCGCATCCACGCCGATCGGGTCCGGTTGGCGAGCCGGGAGGCGCGGCTGCGGGAGCGGTTCACCAGCGCCCACCCCGACACCCCGATAGTGGGGGTGGAGGCGTTGTCGGAAGACGTGCACGATCTCGTCGGACTGCGGGAGATCGGCGATGCGCTTGCGCGTGACGAACGGCTGGATCGGACCGCTTGATCAGCTTGATCAGTGAGCCCGGTTCATCCGAGTGAGAGAACGCGGTCGGCAGCGGATGTGCGTGATCCCGGACCGGGACGGCGTTGTCCTCGGGCGGGGGATAGCCGGCGAAGGATCCGATCGGCCTTGGGGACTGGTCGGACCACCGCTGAATCAGCCGGCGGAGGCCGGTCTGTGGTCGGCCTGGGCGTCCGTGAGCAGCTTCCGCCAGGACGTGACGTCTGGGCGGCGGCGTAGCAGCGCGCGACGTTCCCGTTCGGTCATGCCCCCCCAGACGCCGAACTCGACGTGGTTGTCGAGAGCGTCCGCGAGGCACTCGGTGCGGACAGCGCAGCCGAAGCACCGGGTCTTCACCCGGTTCTGGGCGGCGCCCTGGACGAACAGCTCATCCGGGTCGAGGTCGCGACAGGCGGCGTGAGCCGTCCAGTCGCCGTCGATGGCGGAACCCACGAGATGGGTCGTGTTGGCACGGCGTGGCGTGCTGACGGTGGAGGTCAGGCTTCTGGTCATGCCACCTGCCTTTCTTCTCGAGTCCGGGTCAGGGGGCCCGTGCGGGTGGTGACGTGGCGTTGACCCGAAACCGTACGGAGTGGCGTGGCCACGGCACAGACCCCACACGGGTGGTTGTCCAAATGACTAGTCCGGGCCATTGATCCGGATCGCCATGGTAGTGCGGTCTGTGACCTCCGTATGTCTGTTGCGTGACAATGAGGTATCGACTCAGAAATAATGTGGGTTTTTCATCGCTTCGTTTCCGTTTTGACGAGATTGCCCTACTGTGGGGCTGGAATCGCGATGACGCCCGAAGGTGGAGGTATGGAGCGTGGGCGGCGGGGCAGCGGGTGTGGAGGTTGTCACGGTCGTCCGGGGCGCGCCCGGGACCGGCAGGGTCGCCTGCCGGGGCTGGAACTGCGGCGTCCCAGCTCACGGCATTATCGGCTGCGATGGGCCGCCGCCTTGTGGCGTTCGTGGAAATCGGGGCGGCGGGGGTGGCGCTTGTTGATCAAATGTTGGCCCGTATGCTCCGACGGGTGTCCCAGCCTGGCTGGACGGAGGTCCCTGGATGACCGCGCCCCCTGGGCACCCCACGCCCGGTCGTGGGCGGTTCGAGGATTCCGCCCGCGACCGTGTATCGGGGCGCCCGTACGGGCCTGACGAACTCCGCTTCGGCGACGTCGACCGGCCCGAGCCTCGTCCCATCGCATCATCGGCCCGCCGGCTGGGGTTCGTGGCCACGCGGCTGCTCGGCGCCGGCGTGATCAGCGTGGTGGCGGGGGTGCTCGTCGGCATGCTGGCCCTGCCGGTGGTGGGAGCGGCCGGACTGACCGTCAAGGGCGGCGCGGACGACTTCCTCGACCTGCCGGCCAACCTGGCGGTCCCCCCGCTGGCCCAGGCGTCGCGCGTCCTCGACGCGCGGGGGAACGTCCTCGCCGTGCTGCGCGGGGAGCAGGACCGTGAGGTCGTGTCCCTGGGCCGCGTTCCGCCGGTGATGCGTCAGGCGATCATCGACATCGAGGATTCCCGGTTCTACGAGCACGACGGGCTGGATTACAAGGGTCTCGTCCGGGCGTATCTCACCAACCGGGAGAACGGCGAGGTCACCCAGGGCGGCTCGACCCTGACCCAGCAGTACGTCAAGAACGTTCTTCTGATGTCCGCGACGACGGCTGAGGCGAAGAAGGCCGCGACCGAGCAGACCGTCCAGCGCAAGCTTCGGGAGGCGCGTTATGCGCTGTACCTCGAAGCCCATCTGAGCAAGGACGAGATCCTCGAGCGTTATCTCAACATCGCCTACTTCGGCGATGGTGCGTACGGCGTCCAGGTAGCCGCGCAGCACTACTTCAACGTCGACGTCGACAAGCTCACCCTGCCGCAGGCCGCGCTGCTGGCCGGCCTGGTGAAAAACCCGAACGCCTTCAACCCGGCGATACATCCGCAGGCGGCACGGGAGCGGCGCAACGTGGTCCTCGACCGCATGTTCGAACTTCATCACATCGACGCGGCGGCCTTTCATCAGGCGCACGATGGCGAGGTGGTGCTCAACCGGCAGCCCCACTCGGCCGATCCCTGCGCCGACTCGACCGCGCCGTTCTTCTGCGCCCTCGTGCGCCAGCGGCTGCTGAACGACAGATCCTTCGCCCCGACGGAGGAGGACGCGCGCAGACTGCTGTTCGAGGGCGGCCTCACGATCAGAACGACGCTGGACCCGGTGGCGCAACAGGCGGCGCAGTCGGCCGCGACCGAGGTCATCCCGATCGGGAACCGGGTGGCTGCGAGCGTCGCGATGGTGCAGCCGAACACCGGCCAGGTGCTCGCCCTGGCGATCAACAGGGTCTACGGACCGACGGCGGACGGACAGCCCGCCGCCCTGTCCACGGACTTCGTCCACACCAAGGAGATTTATCCCGTCGACGAGGACTCGTTCTCCCCGGGATCGACCTACAAGGTGTTCACTCTGATCTCCGCGCTCGAATCGGGACTACCGCTTTCCACGACGCTGCACGCCCCCCTCTGCTACCACTCGAAGGTCTTCCCGAACCCGGATCCCCAGGGCAAGAACTGCTACGGCAACGCCGATCCCAGCGAGGACGGTTTCTACTCGTTGACGACCGCAACCTGGTCATCGGTCAACACCTACTACATCCAGCTCGCCGAGAAGCTGGGCGTGCTGAAGACGGCCGAGGTGGCCCGCCGTATGGGCGTCACCTCGTGCCGGATCCGGCAGCACAACAACAACGATCCCGAATGCAGGGGGGTGGACGGGATCAGCCGGGTCGACGGCTCCTCCATCCTTGGATCCAACGAGATCAGCACCCTCGATCTGGCGACCGCCTACGCGACGTTGGCCGCGCGGGGCAGGAAGTGCGACGCGCGGGCCGTGCTCGCGATCACCCAGCGGGTGGGCGGGACGGACCGGCCGCTTCCCTTCGACACCGGCGCTCCCTGCCAGCAGGCGCTCGACCCGAAGATTGCGGACAAGGTCAGCGCCGTGCTGCAGGGGGTCATCAACCACGGGACGGCCAGCGGGAACGGGCAGATCGGCCGGCCGGCCGCCGGCAAGACCGGCACCGCGGAGGGGTTCAGCACCGCCTCCTTCGCGGGTTACATCCCCCAGCTCGCCGCGGCGGTGACCCTCGCGGACCCGCGCGGACCGACGTCGCATCCCCTGATTAATGTGAAGGGTCGCAACGTCTTCGGTGGCGGATATCCCGCCCAGGTGTGGTCCCGCACGATGATCCGGACGATCGCCGGCCTCGGGCTACCGGTCGAACCGCTGCCGACCCCGGACGACACCCAACCCGAGGTGCCGACGAAGGCACTGCCGGACGTGATCGGGCAGCCGCAGCAGGTCGCCGAGCAGACGCTCGTCCAGCTGGGCTTCCATGTCAGGTCGCAGCCGGTCCCGCATCCGGCGCCCCCCGGCACCGTCGTGGCGATGTCGCCCGCCCCGGGCAGCGAGGTCTCGCTCAACACCGAGGTCACCCTGCAGATCTCCGGGGGGCTGACCGGCACGGCCGTCCTGCCGGGTGGATCGACGCTACCCGGCTTCGGAGCGCTCGCCCAGTCGAATGACGGCCAACCGGCCGGGGGCGGCCAGCCGGGCACGGACCTGCGTCGGCAGCTGAACGCTTCAGGCGGCTCGGGGCCGTTGGACGGTACGGATGGCCGGGGCCAGGGCAGGCGCCGGCTGCGCTGACCGGCCCACGCGGGCCACGCGGCTCGTTCAGCCGCCCGCCAACCGGGCCTTCACGAGTGCGGCGACCCGGCCGCCGTCGGCCCGGCCGGCGACCGCGGCCTGCACGGACTTCATGGCGGGACCGATCGCTCGTGGACCGCTGACATCCAGACCCGCGAGTACCTGGTCGATGATCGTGGCCAGTTCGTCGTCGCCAAGCTGCTTCGGCAGGTACTCCTCGAGCACCTCGCCCTCGGCCCGCTCTCGGTCCGCCTGGTCGCCGCGACCGGCCGCGGCGTAGGCGTCGGCCGCCTCCCGGCGCTTCTTCACCTCGCGGGTCAGGACCTTCGAGACCTCCGCGTCGTCGAGGACCCGCGCGGAGCTGCCGGCCACCTCCGCATCCTTCACCGCGGCCAGGGCCAGCCGCAGAGTGGACGTCCGCAGCTCGTCACGGGACTTCATCGCGACGGTCAGATCGGCGCGCAGACGTTCCTTGAGGGTGCTCATAACCACCGGAGCCTATGGTCTGCGGGCAGGGTGGTCACGCCGGTTCCGTCGGCGGGGGGCCCGGTGGTGCGGGGCGCCCGGTGGTGCGCGGCGCGGCGCGCGGAACCGGGCCGGGTGGCGGCAGGTCACCGCCCGCGGTGGGTGAGACTGGGACGATGAACGCACGTCACACCGCGGCGAGGACTCTCGTGGGTGTCGCGGCCGTGGGGGCGCTAGTGTCGGCCTACGGCGGGTTGTACGAGCGCACGGCGTACACCCTGCGGAGAGTGCGGATCCCGGTGCTGCTGGCCGGCGCGCGCCCCCTGCGCGTGCTGCACATCTCCGACCTGCATGTCACCCCCCGTCAGTACGGCAAGCTCGCCTGGTTGGGGGACCTGGCCCGGCTCGTCCCCGACCTGGTCGCCCTGACCGGTGACGTGCTGTCCGCGGCCGACGCCCGGGATCCCCTGCTTGCCGCGCTGGAGCCGCTCTACTCGTTTCCCGGGGTCTTCGTACCGGGGAACAACGACTACTTCGTCCCGACCCTGAAGCGCCCGCACCGCTACCTCCGGCGGGACGACGAGGCCCATCCCAGGGGCGCTCCGCTGGACTGGGCGGCTTTCGCCAGTGGTCTCGCCGCCAGCGGGTGGACCGAGCTGACCAACGTGCGGGCGGTCATCGAGGTCGGCGGTCGCCGGATCGACCTGCGTGGCGTGGACGACGCCCGGCTGCGCCGCGACCAGCTCGCGGTCGTGACCGGCCCCCCGGAGCCCGGTGTTGAGCTCGCGTTGGGACTTTCGCACACCCCGGAACCGCGGGTCCTCGACGCGTTCACAGCGGACGGGGTGGGGCTCACCCTTTCGGGGCACACGCACGGGGGTCAGATCCGGCTGCCCCGGGTCGGGGCGCTCGTGACCAACTGCGGGCTGGACCGGGCCCGGGTTCGTGGGCTGTCCCGTCACGAGGTCGACGGGCGGTTGTCCTGGCTGCACGTGTCGTCCGGGCTGGGCACGTCCCCGTTCGCGCCGCTGCGCCTCGGCTGCCGGCCGGAGGCGACCCTGCTCACCCTGGTGCCGGCCGGGGTACCGGCCGGCGACCCCACCCCGTCGGACCACTGAGCCGTCGGGTATGCTTCATCTCGGTCGCGGGGTGTGGCGCAGCTTGGTAGCGCGCTTCGTTCGGGACGAAGAGGTCGTGGGTTCGAATCCCGCCACCCCGACCAGATGACGCGTTGCAGCCCCGTCTCCCCAGCAGGGAGGCGGGGCTCTTGCCGCCCAGGGGGGTCGGCCGGTCCTTGAGCATCCTACCCGATTGCCCGTCCACCCCACGGCCGCTTTCCCTTACCCGTGTATCCTCCTCGGCCGCGGGCACCGAGCCGGCAGCTGGGCGCTGGCAGGGCACCGATCGGCCTGCTGCCGTCTTCGGTCGATCGCCGCCCTGCCGCGTTGCGCGGCTAGCGGGAGTTTCCTAGATGAGTT
>NZ_CDXDOS010000154.1:2312-8624 GCF_978021245.1 Frankia sp. CoBUL1 | reverse complement strand
CCGAGAGCCGCTGCCGCGCGGCGGGGTCCGGGCGCCCCGCCGCGCCCGGCGTCTCGCCCGCCAGCCGGGTGAGCACCTCCCGGTCCGCGGGCGTCGCGGGCGTCTGGAGCCAGATGGTGGACTCCGGATCGTCACCCGGTCGCAGCACCGACAGCATCAGCGAGATGTCGCCGAGCGGCGTGGCCGCGCTGACCGTGCGGCCCGTGAACACGCGCACGGACCGGCACTGCCACCAGGCACGCAGCTCGGGGCGTGCCTGTTCGAGCAGCTCCAGCACGGCGCGGCCGCGCTGGTCGTCGGGATGATGACCGATCTGGGCGCGGAACTGGGCGAGCAGGTCCTTGGCCACGTCCTCGGACCCGCCCATCCCGTCCCGGGTCCGGGGCTGCGCCACCAGCAGCCACAGCAGGTTGCGCTGGGGCTCGGGCACGTCGGCGGGATCCCCCCACAGGGCGGTGTAGGCGTCGTTCCAGGCGGTGACGTCGAAGCGCCGGTCGAGCAGCAACGCCGGACAGTTCGGCCAGTTGTCCAGCACCGAACGCAGCGCCTTGACGAGGGTGTGGTGGCGGTCCGCTGGCGGCGTGTGCAGGCCGGCGAGCGCCAAGGCGTGGCGACGACCGTCGTCGTCGAGCCGCAGAGCCCGGGCGACGGCCTCAAGGACCTGCCGGGAGGCGGCGACCCGGCCTTGTTCCAGCCAGGTGTACCAGGCGAGGCCGAGGCCGGAGAGCGCGGCGACCTCCTCCCGGCGCAGCCCCGGGGTGCGGCGGCGAGGTGTGGCAGGCAACCCGACGTCCTCGGGTCGCAGGCGCTCACGGTGGGCACGAAGAAAGAATCCAAGCTCACGCTGGCGGGCGTCGTCGCTCATCGGTTCCAGTCGGATCGGGCGGCCTGGTCGACACCCCCGATCCGGCACATCCGGTGGGCGGGACAGCATCGACACAGGGACACGCGGTCAGCAGGACTGCTACTACCCTCAGCCGCCAACAACGCCTAACAGCAGTCACCCATGTGATAGCTGAAATCCAGCCACCGCCGCCGGATCAGCGCAGGCCGAAACGGCCGAGCGGATCGTCCAACGCAAGAGGACACAGCCCCATGGTGGCATCGCCCGGCGGCCATGTCCGGCGCTTACCCGGAGAGATCGTGCCATTTACATGATCGAATAACGTCAGCGCGAATTTCGATACCCGAAGCAACCTATCGATAACCGCAAGTATATAGATATGTGATGATCATCCGGAATCCGGGTCATCGAAAACACCGACTCGCGGAACGTGTTCATCCCGCCATGGCGCCCACGGCCACCCCGATCATTCGATCATCCGGTCCGGCGCCCGGTCCGGCGCCGATCCGCGCCCACGGCCCGTCCAGCCCGCATGCGGACCGTCCAGCAGTCCGTGCCGATAGGCGTAGAGGCCAGCGCGTAGCCGGTCCGACTGGCCGATCTTGCGCATCGCACCGGTGAGGTATCGCTTGACCGTTGCCTCGGCCAGGGCGAGCTCGCAAGCGATCTCCGCGTTCGACAGACCGCGGGCGAGTTGGCCGAGCACCGCGCGTTCCCGGGAGGTCAGCCCGAGGGCCTGCGGTGGCAGTTCGGCCTGGACCGGCGGCCCCGGCACCCCCGTCGGCGGCGGCGCGGGCAGGAAGACCACGCCGCCGAGCGCGGCGATGGTGACCGCGTGGGCGAGGTCTGCAGGCGGGGTGTCCGGCAGCACCGCCCCCGACGCCCCGGTGGTGAGGATCTGGGTCAGTTCGGCGCAGGTGGCCAGCGGCCGCAACAGCAGAACGCGCGTGGTGGGGATCCGATCGGCCTCCACGCGCAGCCGGCGCACCGCCGCGAGGTCGGTCGCTAGATCCCCCGCGAGCCCGAGCAGCAGGACCCGGGGACGCGAGCGGCGGATCTGCGGCAGCGCGGCATCCAGCCGATGGCCGCGGCCGACGACGTCGAGCCGGCAGATCGTCGAGAGCAGCAGGTGCAGCCCCGCCCCGGTCACCGGATGGGCGTGCAGCAGAAACACCGACACGCCGCCGTCGATTTCCGTGGGCGTGAGATCCTTGGCGTACGCGGGACACTCGGGCTGCGCGGACGCCTCGGCGCGAACGGGAACCCCGGGACAGGCCGGAACCCTGACCTGCGGCGGACCCCCGGAGGACGCGGAGGACCCGGAGGACGCAGAGCACGCGGAGGACCCGGAGACCTCGGCACGGACGGGAGGGGGCGAGGCGGCTCCGATCGTCATGACTCCGGGTCCTTACCACGAGGAGCGCACGCGGGCCGGCGGTATCACCCCGCCGTCCCGCGTGCAGGGGGCTGGCCTGACCGTAGGCACCTTCGGGTAGCTCAACCAGGTAGGCGGTGGTATCGCTAACACCCTCCGCGCACGCCGTCCCCGGACCCCTCCGCCCGGTCCGACAGCCACCGGTCCGACAGCCACCTGCCGTCAGGCCTCAGAGCGGACGGGTGATCAGCTCCCGGATCTGGTCGGTGACAGGTCCCAGGTCATCCCGGCGGAGCAGGTTGATCCGGTTGCGGGTGATGTCCCCGCGGTGGACGAACTCATAGAGGTCCTGACGCTGCCCGAAGCTGTCCGCCGTGAGCTCCCAGGCCAGCCGGAACAGCCGTGACTTCTCCTCGACCGGGAGGTTCGCGCCCCGCATGTACCGATCAAGACAGGGCCGCAGGTCGGCGGCGGCGAGGTCACGCTCGCTGGGCTGCATGAGGACACCCGACGAGCCGATCCGCCGCACGATCTCCACCGCCCGGCCGGCGACCTGCGCCGACCACACGCGGCTCGCGTCGGTGTTACCCGGCGCGAGCAGGCCGCCGTCCGTCGTCTCGACCCGGGCCTCCCCCGCGTCGAGAAAGTACCCGACGAGGTCGACGTAGCTCGCCAACTCCCCGAGGTCCTCCTGGACGTGACGCAGCCCCGAGGCTCCGATCGCGTCGGCGAGCAGCGTGCCGACGGCGAGCAAGGTCCGCAGCCGTTCCTGGTAGCGGATGTGGCCGGCGGCCGCACTCCAGGCGTTGATCCGTCCGAGTCCGACCCGGGCGAGGTTGCCGTCGCGCAGCAAGAACACCCGGTCCCACGGAACCAGCACGTCGTCGAAGAACAGCATGGCGTCCTGCTCGTCGAACCGGGACGCGAGCGCGTGGGCGTGCCCGTACGGCCGGGCCCCCAGCGGCTCCCGACAGAGGATCTTCACGCCTGGGGTAGCCAGCGGCAGGCCGAACCAGATCACGAACTGCTCGGCCTCGCGCTGCGCGAAGCTCGCCGAGAGGTACACGAGCACCTCGTGGGCCAGTGGGGCCAGCGTCGTGAGCTGCTTGGCGCCCCGGACGACGACGCCGTCGTCCCGCTCGGCGATGATGCGCAGCGCGAGATCGGGATCGTCCACGGGGCTGGTGGTCCGGTCGATCTGCGGGTCGCCCAAAGCGTGGCCGAGGACCAGGTCATTGGCCGCACAGTGCCGGTAGAAGGCCACCGCGTTGGCGCCGAAGCCGGCCTGGTTGCGCTCCAGATGGTCCCGGAAGTCGAGCAGACCCACCGCCACGTTCGCCATGAACGACGGCGACCGGCCGTGCTGACCCCAGGACTCGCGCATCCACACGGCCGTGCTGCGCCGCCGGGCCCGCAGATCGTCCAGCGTGCGCGGCAGCTGGTAGGACCAGCCGACGCGGGTTCCCGCCTCGGGTTCGTGGACGGTGAGCACGTCGCGCAGATCCGGGTCGTGCTGCAGGTCGAACAGCCGGGCCAGCTCGTCAACGGCGCCCCGGAAGGCTGGATGCGTCGCCACGTTCGCGACCTTCTCCCCGTCGAGCCACACCTCGCGGCCGTCGTTGAGGCTCGCCCGGTACCGCTCCCCGGTCATCAGCCCCTGCGCGGCAGGCGGCGGGGTTCCCAGCAGCGAGTCGGCCGGAGGATCGGCCGTCGCCCCGGCGGGGTGGTCACCGGCGGCGGGTCGGCCGGGATCGTCGATGGCGCCGGGATGACCGCTGTCGGTCACGAGGGTCATGGCCTGATCTCCGCTCTGTGGACAATGTCGGTGGTGCCGGTGGTGCCGGTGGTGCCGGTGGCGGTCCAGACGCAGCCACGGTCGACCTGCCCCGGTCCGGCGACCGACCCGGCCACGACGGCCGGGTCGGTCGCCCGGAGCGGGCACGGCCACGCCGGCTGACGGGACCGAGGGGTCGTCATGCAGCAGGCGGAAGGCCGGTTCGTATCCCTTGGCCCGGATGTTCGCCGAGAGGGCAGTGGTGCAGAACG
The DNA here is from genome assembly GCF_978021245.1 of Frankia sp. CoBUL1. Classification (NCBI taxonomy): domain Bacteria; kingdom Bacillati; phylum Actinomycetota; class Actinomycetes; order Frankiales; family Frankiaceae; genus Frankia; species Frankia sp. CoBUL1. The sequence goes on along the minus strand of NZ_CDXDOS010000154.1, from coordinate 4,359 downwards.
AACAGGGGGAGGCCAGGGTGAGGGGCACGCCCCGGGCGCGGGCCTGCTCGCGGTAGTCCCAGATGCCACAGTGCGAGATGATCAGGGTCGCCCGCATGGGCTCGTCGGTGTCGACCGCGTAACGGGAGGAGTAGAGATCCGCCTGGCGTGCGAGCCGGTGGACGACGTCGGCGGGCCGGCCGGTCGGCTCGGGCTCCACCTTGCCGAAGACCGAGGCATTGGCCCTCGCCCAGTCGACGAGCTCCGCCTCGCCCCAGCGCGACACGATGAACCGTTCGATCAGTGCCTGCGCGCGGAAGAACACCCGCTGCCAGGCCGTCGGATCACGATCGTCGGGCGCCGGGAAGTCGGCGAAGATCTCGGCCTGGGTATGCAGCCAGTCGAGTAGACGCAGATCGGCGTGGTGTTCCAGCAGGAACCCCCGACTCCGCCTCGAGCAGGCGCTGCTGCCACAGGGCTACGCGGTCGTCTCCGGTCATGTCGAGGGCCGGAGCCGGGGTACACGACCCGGACGCCGTCGCCCGCGGGGATGCGCCGGGCGGCTCAAGGTGGGCGTGGGGACGGGTGCCGAGGACCGCCATCGGCACCGACGCGGCCGAGGACATGGACATGGGTACGGCCATCGGCGTGGCAACGGCACGGGGCACGTGTGTGGGAGCCTCCACGGATCTCCTGTCCCTGGCGGCCCCGGCTAAGCGGGCCACCGCGACGACCGTTCCGGAGACCGGACGGTCAGGATGAATCACGACGGAAACGACGCTAAGTGCGCGGATGATGTAGAAATACCGACCTTTGGTGCATCTTCGTGCCACTTTCGGCGTCCGTCGCCTCACACGTTGTCGCCGTATGCATCGGCGCCGCACGGTTCGTCCGCCTCCGGCAACGTCGGCGGCAAAGGTGTGGGCGGAATGCCGGGTGCGGTACTTGCGGTTCCGGCGAGGGCGCAGCGGATACGCTCGGTGCCTTAGCCCTCCATCGACTTACCCGGGGGTGGCTGCGGCAGCGGGCGCCTTCCCACCCACGTGATCAGTATCCGGGACGCGTGTATCTGTCAGGACGCGAGCGCCTCTCCGATTCCCCTGCCCCCTCAAGGCACCAGTCCCCCGGAGGTTCCTGATGGCGATGACGGATGATACCGAGATGCCGTTGCTGCGCCGGCTGGTCGGGCAGGCGCTGCGCCGACGTCGCCTCGCTCAGGGCCGCACCCTGCGGGACGTGGCGGACGCGGCGCGGGTGTCGATGCCATACCTCTCGGAGATCGAACGCGGCCTGAAGGAGGCGTCTTCGGAGATCCTCGCCGCGGTCTGCCGGGCGCTGCACATCCGGCTGTCCGATCTGCTGGACGAGGTGCGTCTGGAGCTCGCCCGGCTCGAACCCGAGGTCACCCCCGTGACATCGCCTGGGCCGCTGTCCGCCGTCCACGGGCAGGCGACACCACCGATCACGGCCCGCGTCATCTCCGCTGACCTGCACGCCGCCAGCGGCACCGCGGCCACCGCCAGCATCACGGGCTCGGCTGGCATCACGGGCTCGGCTGGCATCGAAACAACCGGTGTCGGCGCAACGGTCGGCGCGGCGTCGCCCTTCGGCGTGTCGCCGAACCTGGGACTCTCGCCGAGCTTCCGGGCCGCCGTCCATACCGGCCGGATGGTGGTGCCCGGCCCGCGGCGAGCCGCCGTCGCTCCCGGTCCGCGGGGATCGGGGAGATCGGGGGGGCCGGGCAGGTGGTCCCGGCCCGCAGCCGCCTTCCGGCCGCGGCGTAGTCGTCCGGAAGGCGGCCGCGGGCACGCTCGTCGACAGGTCGGCCTGTGGCCAGTCGACGTGTGGCAGGCCGACCGGAGCGGCCAACCGCCGGATCGCACCCGGTCAGGCGCTGCGTGCCGATAGAAGCCGGGCGGCCTTACGGCTCATGATGACCTCGTCGATGAGGCCGTACTCCTCGGCCTCATCGGCACTGAAGATCTTATCGCGTTCGGTGTCGCGACGGATCTCCGTCTCGGTACGACCGGTGTGGCGGGCGAGCATCGTCTCCTGCAGCGCCCGTACG
>NZ_CDXDOS010000154.1:0-1739 GCF_978021245.1 Frankia sp. CoBUL1 | reverse complement strand
CGAGTACTCGCCGCGGGAGGTCCGTTCCACGATGTTCGGCAGGACGTGACGGGCCCTCGGCGCACCGCCACCCAGCATGATCCCGCTCGCGGCGGGAGGCCGCCCGGTCATCGCCCGCTCCCGCCGCCGGGGCCGAAACCGGCGCGGCCCGCCCACCGCAAACCCATGCCCGCTCCACTGACCACACTGGGTACCTGATCCGCCCGGACAACCACATGATCGACGAGGCCGTACTCCTTGGCCTCCTCGGCCGTGAACCACCGGTCCCGGTCGGAGTCGGTCTCGATCTGCTCGACGGTCTGCCCGGTGTGGAAGGCGATTCGCTCCTGCAGCGTGCGCTTGGTGTACAGCATCTGCTCGGCCTGGATGGAGATGTCGGCAGCGGTGCCGCCGATGCCACCGTGCGGCTGGTGCATCATGATCCGGGCATAGGGCAGCGCATAGCGCTTACCCGCCGTGCCGGCGCAGAGCAGGAACTGCCCCATCGAACCGGCGAGGCCCAGCGCGACCGTCGCCACGTCGTTTCCGACGTACTGCATCGTGTCATAAATCGCCATGCCGGCGGACACCGAGCCACCCGGCGAATTGATGTAGAGGTAGATGTCGGCCGCGGGATCCTCGGCGGCGAGCAGCAGCAGCTTGGCGCTGATCGCGTTGGCCACCGCGTCCTCGACCACGGAACCAAGGAACACGATCCGGTTCTCGAGGAGCCGGCTGAACACCTGGTCGTCCGCGGAGCCGAGCCCGGATGCGGCGGCCTGCACGGTAGCCCGGCGCGGACTCCCCGGCCCGGCCTGCGTGAGGCGCGAAAAAGATCCGATCATGGTGCGTCCTCCCGCCGGCCGTCGGGAATGGGTGCGAGCACGATGGGCCGGCGTCACCAGCGTTGCCGAGAAATCCGCGCCCACGACGCTGATCTGCTGGCGGCATATCTGCTCACGGCAGACGCAACGTCCCGTGGAACGACTCCAGCGGCCTTCCGTTGCATAAGAGCGCCTGATAGCGGGGCTTATGCCGCCTCGCCTTTCACCCGGACCAGACCCCAGTTGTAGGCGAACCGCCCTGCGCCGGCATGCCGGCGCAGGGCGGCAAGCCGGACGGTGTTTGGATCGAGAGCGAACCGGTACGCCTGGAAAGGCTTCATCCGTCCGTCTCCATGGCGACGGCGACCGCACGGGCGGCCCGGCTGGCTGCGGCGCGACGACCATACAGTCGGGCGCACAGCGACGTCAGGATCTCGGTGACGCCCCGGATAAGGTCGCCGTCCACCTCCGCGGAGTCGACAATGAGCAGGCCTCGGCCCTGCGCGGACAGTGCGGCCTCGACATACTCGGCGCCGACCCGGGCACACCGGTCCCGGTGCTCCACGACGATCGTCGACACGTCCGGGTCCCGCAGCAGGCCAAGGAACTTCCCCCGGTGACCGTTGAATGCGAAACCGGCCTCGGTAACGACCCGACCGACCGTGACACCGTTTTCGCCACACCACGTCGCGACGCGGGCAACCTGCCGGACAGATCGAAACACTGGTCCGCTGACGACACCCGCGCGTACACCACGGCGGCAACCTGCCGGACAGGGGCGGCAGGTTCGTCGACGATCACCAGCCCGCCGGCCTTGCGGGCAGGGACCGGGAGGAGGCCGTCGCGGTACCAGCGGCGTGCCGTGGTGTACCCAACACCGTTCGCAGCGGCCCACTCCTTAAGGTTCACACGGCCACTATACGGCGCCATCAGACA
>NZ_CDXDOS010000153.1:0-8187 GCF_978021245.1 Frankia sp. CoBUL1 | reverse complement strand
CACGAGGGCCGGTGAACCATCGCAACCGGGCGACGATTCACCGGCCCGCGGGCTCCCGGCGTCCCTACCGTCACACGCCGGCCACGGTGCCGCCGGGCGTTCAGTTCACGTGCCGCGCGGACCGGGCGTCCGGCTCCGGCCGCGGGAGATCCTGCCGGTCGGTGCGGCCCGGACGACATCCTCACCCGGGGACGCGTCCTCACCGCCCTCGGCATCGCCGGGCGAGTCGGCGGCGACGGCGGACGCGGGGGCGCCGGACGCGGGGACGAGAGTGGTCCCGCTCCGCCCGGTCGTCGTGGCCGGAGTGCCGGGCGTGCCTGGGGAGATGGCCGCGGCGAACGCGGGCGGCATCGCCGCCCGGCGGAACTCGGCCCGGGGATCGGCGAAGGATCCGAGCGAGACGATCTCGCGGCGGAAGAACAGTGCCAACGACCAGTCCGCGACCACCCTGGTCTTGCGGTTGAGGGTGGGAACCCTGCTCAGGTGGTACGTCCGGTGCATGAACCAGGCGGGCCAGCCGCGCAGCTTGACCCCGTAGACCTCGGCGACACCCTTGTGCAGGCCCAGGGACGCCACGCTGCCGGCATAGCTGTGCGCGTATGGTTCGAGGGGCTCACCGCGCAGCTCGGCGAGGATGTTGAGGGCCAGCCGGCGGGCCTGGCGGACGGCGTGCTGGGCCGAGGGACCGGTCGTGACATCCTCGCCCCTGGTCAGGTCGGGCACGGCCGCGCAGTCACCCGCGGCCCACGCGTCACCCACCCCGTCGACCTGCAGGAAGGCGGTCGCACGCACCCGGCCTTGATCGTCCAAGGGCAGATCCGTGTCGGCCAGCATCGGGTTCGCCCGCACCCCGGCCGTCCACACGATGGTGCCCGCGTCGAACTCCTCACCGTTATTCAGCACAACCCGCCCACCGACCAGGCTCTCGACCCGCGTGTTCAACCTGACGTCGATGCCCCGGTGCTCGAGCTGCCGGAGGGTATAAAGCCCCATTCCGGGTGAAACCTCGGGAAGAATACGGCCGGCGGCTTCAACGAGGACCCACCGCATATCCGTCGGTTCCAGATCAGGATAGAAAGAACACGCATCGCGGGCCATGTCCTCCAACTCGGCAAGAGCCTCTATTCCGGCATACCCTCCGCCGATGAAGAGAAAGGTCAGCGCCCGGCGCCGGACCGCGGGATCGGTCACCGAGGCGGCCGCGTCCAACCGGCTGATGACCTGATTACGGAGATAAATGGCCTCGGCCGCGCTCTTGAAGCCGATGCCCTGCTCCGCGAGACCTGGGATTGGCAGGGTTCGCGCCACCGATCCCGGACACATCACCAAGATGTCGTACTTAAGATCAAATTTCTCGCCAAGGGATGGTTGGATCACGGCGGTCCGTGTCCCATGCGACACCTGAAGCGCGCTTCCGCTGACAACCCGACAACCCTTCAGCACCTTACGTAGTGGTACCACCACGTGCCGTGGCTCAAGGTTGCCGGCCGCCGCTTCCGGGAGGAAAGGCTGATAGGTCATGTACGAGTTGGGCTCGACGACTGTGACCAATGCCTCGTCCTGGCGCAGCTTCCGCCGCAGCCGCAGGGCCGTGTACATGCCGACGTATCCTCCGCCGACGATGAGGATGTGCGGTGGTTGCCCGTAGCCCATGGCAAAAACGTACCCACGAGGGCCGTGTTACACCCTGGTCCCGGGCTGGCCGCCCAGCTTTTTCGTGACGCAGGACACGAATACCGGCGGTCTTCGGCCCGTGGTGCCGATGCGTGTGGACCGTGTTCCGGCTCACCTTCTGTGTCGACGGCCACAAGGACAAAGACTTACCCGGCCCGCTCAACCACTTCCGCGAGCTCCGCCGCCGTGCCAAAAATCGTGTCAAGCATCACTTCGGTGACCCGACCGGTGAAGGTGTTCTGCTGGCTTGGGTGATAGCAACCAACGACCGACACCCCGGATACGGGAAGTTCGACCCGCACGCCGTGCCCGAACGACACCCGGCGCGGAGGAACCGGGAATCCGGCCTGGACCAGGGCGGGCCAGGCGAATCCACCGAGGACGACGATGACCCGCAGGGCGGACCGGACAAGCTCTAGGTCACGCACCAACCAGGGCCGACAGATGTCACGCTCCGTAGTGATCGGCTTGTTCGCGGGCGGAGCGCAACGGACGACGGCGACGATGCGCGTGGCCGTCAGACGCTGACCGTCCCCGGCGGACACCGAGGTCGGCAGCGCCGCCAGCCCGACGCGGTGCAACGAGGCGAACAGCCAGTCGCCGCTGCGGTCCCCGGTGAAGATGCGTCCGGTGCGGTTCCCTCCGTGGGCCGCGGGCGCCAGACCGATGACGAGGATCCGGGCGTCGCCCGGGCCGAACGAGGGCACCGGACGCCCCCAGTAGGCCTGTTCGGCGAAGGCCGCCCGCCGCACCGCCGCGACTTCTTCCCGCCAGGTGACCAGGCGCGGGCAGGCCCGGCAGACGGACATCCGGGCATCGAGCTCCCGGGTGCCCGTCGCGTCGGCGGCCAACGCGCGGACCTCGGCCGGCGTGGCTGCGACCGGCGTGTCGGCGGCGGCGAGGTCCCCCGGCCAACCGCTTCCCGGCCGCACCGGACTCCCTGACCGCACCGGGTCACCCGTCCCGTCCGTCACCCCCGCCCCACCGGTCCTCCTACAGCCGGTCCTCATACCGACGGGCCGGCGGTGACGGGCGGCGCCGCCCGCTCGGGCCCGGTGGCCGGGGCGCCCGGCGCGGCGGCCAGGGCCAGCGCTATCCCATCGAGGATGTCGCGTTCGCTTGCCACCACCGCCGCGGCGCCCGTTCGCTCGACCAGGGTGCGCAGCACGAGCGCGCCGGCGGCGATGACGTCCACCCGACCCGGGTGCATCACCGGCAGGGCCGCGCGCTGGTCGTGCGTCATCCTCAGCAGCCGGTCCGTGACCTGCGCGACCTGCTCCGCCGTCGTCACGGACAGGTGGATGCGGGTCGGGTCGTACTCGGGGAGATCAGCCGCGAGGGCGGCGACCGTGGTGACGGTCCCCGCGACGCCGACCAGCGTCGCCGCCTCGGTCAGGGGCACGGTACGGGCGGCGAGGTCGAGTGCCGCGTGCACGTCGGCGACGATCGCCGCGGCCTGCGCGCCGATCGGCGGATCATCGTGCAGGTGCCGCTCCGCCAGCCGCACGCATCCGACGTTCACCGAACGGGCGGCCCGCACCCCGCTCACGTCCCCGAGGACGAGTTCGGTCGAGCCGCCGCCGATGTCGGCGAGCAGGATCGGCGTGGCGACCGGGTCGGATCCCGCCACGCCCGGCCCCGTCGGCGCGCCCTCGACCGAACCGGCAGACGAACTGGCGTCAAACGAACCGGCTCGGCCGACGAGGTCACCGATGGCGCCGCCGAAGGACAGGGCCGCCTCCTCGTTCCCGCTGATCACCTCGGGGTCCACACCGAGGATCGCGCGGACCCCGGCGACGAGCTCATGGCGGTTGCGCGCGTCGCGGGTCGCGCTCGTGGCGACCATCCGCACCCGTGAGGCTCCCAGCCGCTCGATCTGCTCGGCATAGTCCCGCAGCGCGGTGAAGGTGCGGGCGAGCGCCTCCGGCGCGAGCTCACCAGTCCGGTCGACCCCGGCCCCCAGCCGGACGATCTCCATCTGGCGGGTCAGCTCGTGCAGGGTGGATCCCTCGACGTCCGCCACCAGCAGACGGATCGAGTTGGTTCCACAGTCGATCGCGGCGACCCGACTCACGGTCTCTCCTCCCCGGTCAAATCTCCTATCGGATCCCCCGTCGGGTCCCCTGTCGAACGACTGCCGGTCGGTCCGTCGCCCGCCGCCCCGCCGCCCGGGGCGGGTCCGGGCGCCTCGGCCTCGTCAACGCCCGGACATCGGCCACCGGCCACGCACGGCCCCCGCCGACCCCAGTCGGGAACAGCCGCAAGGGCCTCGTCACCGAACGGATTGACTCCCGGACCCACGGCGAGACTGTGCGCTACGAGGACGTGCAGGCACTTGACCCGATCGGGCATGCCACCCGCGCTCGGGGCGGCGGGCAGCACCTCGTGCGCGTCGCGCCGGGCGAGGTAGTCCCGGTGGGCGACGGCGTAGGCGGCGGCGAGCCGCGGATCCTCCGTCAGCCGGGCTGTCATCTCGCGCATCACCCCGGCCCCCTCCAGCCGCGAGATCACCGACGCAGCCCGGGGGCAGGTGAGGTAGTACAGGGTCGGGAAGGGGGTGCCGCCGGCAAGCCGCGGTGCGGTCTCGACCACGTCGGGAAGACCGCACGAGCAGCGATGGGCCACCGCAAGGACGGCTCGCGGCTCGCGGGAGAGCTGACGGCGCACGATCTCGAGATCCTCGGCCGTCACCGCCGGTGCCATACTCGCCCCCTCGCCGTCATCACCGTCCGCCAAGCCCGTTCCTTCGCCGCACCGGGGTCGGGGCTCCCGCCCCGTGACCGCTACGGCGTCGAGATCTCCGACCAGAGTCGGGCATACCAGGCCGAACCCCCGGACGACCCGCCGCGGGTCTCGTCGCCGTCCTTGGTGGGTGCCGGTTTGATCGGCATCAGGTACGCCCGCTCACCGGGCTTGACGTAATGCAGCCGACGGCGCGCCTCGTCCTCGACCCAGGCCTGGTCGTCGTAGCGCTCGACCGTCGCCCGCAGCTCGTTGACCCTCGCCTGGGCCTGTGCGTTGGTCCGGCTCAGCTCGGAGAGCTTGGCCTGCTGCTGCAGGTACAGCCGCAGCGGATAGGCGAGGGTCAGGACCAGCACGCAGATCACGACGGCGAGCAGGGTCGCCCTCGTGGTCAGCGCGGCGTTCCGCGGCGGCATGGGATCAGCCGGCTTGCCTGCGGCGGGGGAACGCGGCGGCGCCCGCGTACCGGGCCGCGTCGTCGAGTTCCTCCTCGATGCGCAGCAACTGATTGTACTTCGCGACCCGCTCCGAGCGCGCCGGGGCGCCGGTCTTGATCTGACCGCAGTCGACCGCGACGGCGAGGTCGGCGATGGTGGTGTCCTCGGTCTCGCCGGACCGGTGGGACATCATTGCCCGGTAGCCGCTACGGTGGGCCAGGTTCACCGCGTCGAGCGTCTCGGTCAGCGTGCCGATCTGGTTCACCTTCACCAGCAGGGCGTTTGCGGCCTTCAAGGCGATCCCGCGGGCCAGCCGCTCCGGGTTGGTCACGAACAGGTCGTCCCCGACGAGCTGCACCTTGCCACCGAGCCGCTCGGTGAGCGCCACCCAGCCATCCCAGTCATCCTCGGCCAGCGGGTCCTCGATGGAAACGATCGGGTAGGCGGAGACGAGCTCGGCATAGTAGTCGCTCAGATACTCTGCGCTACGTGAGTTGCCCTCGAAGGTGTACGACCCGTCCGCATAGAACTCGGTGGAGGCGACGTCCAACGCCAGGGCGATGTCCGTCCCCAGGGCGAAGCCGGCCTTGTCGATCCCCTCGGCGATGAGGTCGAGAGCCTCCCGGTTGGTGGGCAGGCTCGGCGCGAAGCCGCCCTCGTCGCCCACACCGGTCGCCAGGCCCCGCGCCTTCAGCACGCTCTTGAGCGCGTGATAAACTTCCGCACCCCAGCGCAGCGACTCGGCGAAGGTGCTCGCGCCGATCGGAGCAATCATGAACTCCTGAATGTCGACGTTGGTGTCGGCGTGCGCACCACCGTTGAGGATGTTCATCATCGGCACCGGGAGCAGGTGCGCGGTCGGACCTCCCAGGTACCGGAACAGCGGCAGGCCGCTCGACGACGCCGCCGCCTTGGCCACCGCCAGGCTGACCCCGAGCAGGGCGTTGGCGCCGAGAGCCGACTTGCCCGGGGTACCGTCGAGGTCGATGAGCGTCGCGTCGAGAAGACGCTGCTCGGTGGCCTCCAACTCCATGATCGCCGGACCGATCCGGTCGATCACCGCGGCCACGGCCTTGGTCACGCCCTTGCCGCCGTAGCGGTTGTCCCCGTCGCGCAGCTCGACGGCCTCGAAGGCACCGGTGCTCGCCCCGCTGGGCACCGCGGCGCGGCCCAGCGTGCCGTCCTCCAGGACGACCTCGACCTCGACGGTGGGGTTACCGCGCGAGTCAAGGATCTCGCGGGCTCCGACGGCCTCGATAGACGGCACGGCTTCGACCTCCGGTATGCGCTCTGACACGGAACGATGACGCGGTGGCAGCAGCGGACCGCCACAGGCCGGTGACCGGAAGCCACCACGCCGCGGCAGGCCACCGGGGCAGACCCTGATGGCCTGCCGCGGATCGTGGCGCGGGACGAGCGGTGCCGTCCGGACGAAACCGGTCGCTGCGAGACTACCGTCGCCCCACGGCGACGCGACGCCGGTCCCGGCCCGGCGCGGCGCGTCCATTCACCCGCGGCGGGTCCGTTTACCGGCCACCCGACGGTCATTATCACCACCTGCCTGGCCGTCGGGCACCCGGGCGTCGATCCTCCCGCGGACGGCGGTGTCACGCATCCCACAGGCCGGCGAGTTCGTTGTGGGCCACCGGTGCGGACCGCTAACCGATCCGCCCGATCGGCGGCATGACCAGCGGACCGGCCGAGGGCAGACCAAGCCGCGCCGCCAGCGGTGCCAGCGCCCCCCAACCCGGGACGAAGCCGGCACCGGGACCAGCGCCGAGCAGGCCCAGGGCGGACCCGGCCAGCGACCCGGCCAGCGACCCGGCCAGCGACCCGGCGGCCCCGCGGTCCTCGCTGGACTTCGGCGACCGGACCCGTTCCAGCACCGACGGCTTGGGCGTCAGCCGCACCCGCGGAGTCTCACCGGCCGGCAGACCGGCGCGCGACCAGGCGAGTTCGATCGCCTGCGCCAACCCGCCGAGGACGTCCACCAAGCCGTGCGCATGGGCGTCCGCGCCGGTCCACACCCGGCCGCGGGCCAGCTGGTGCGCCTGGTCCCGGGACAGCCCGCGAGCGACCGCCACCTTGTCAACGAAGTCGGCGTAGACCCGGTCCAGGAACTCCTCCAGTTTCTCCCGCTCCCCCGGGGTGAAGGGCCGCCGCGGCGACATCATCAGCGCATGCTCGCCCTCCGCGACGGCACCGAAGCCCACTCCCACCTTGTCGAGCAGTCCGCTGATCACCTGTTTGCCGGCGAACACCCCGATCGAGCCGGTCAGCGTGCCGGGGTTCGCCACGATCGCATCGGATGCCAGGGCGACGAAGTAGCCACCAGAGGCCGCCACGTCACCCATCGAGACGATCAGCGGCCGGCCGCTGGCCCGGAACCGCTCGGCCTCCCGGCGGACCAGGTCGGATGCGACGTAGGAACCCCCAGGGCTGCTCACCCGGAACACCGCCGCCGCCACCGCGGGATCACGCGCGGCGGAACGGAAGGCCGCCGCGGCGAGCACCGGCCCGGAGAACGGACCCGGGGCACCGTGTCCGAGGACGACCGGCCCGGTCCCGTGGATGAGCGCGATGACCGACTTCTTCGGGTCGCGATGCGGCGCCGTCACGGAGGGGGCCAGCGCACTCGTCCCGATGCCCGCGGCCTCGTCCGGGTGGAGGTGGGCCTCCCCGGCGCCGTCGGGACGGGAGCCGTCCCGATCATCGGGAACCTCGCGGAAGAAGAAAGCCGCCGGACCGCCAGCCGCCAGCGCCGCCACGCGAAGCGCCGGGAACTTCTCCCGCCGCTCGGCGGACCGCCGGTAGGCGGAGGCGTACATCAAAACCGGCTCCGCGCCGGACCCGCGGCGCGCATCCTCCCGGCCCGCGCCCTCCCCGTCACCCCCGAATCCGGCCGACGGCCCCCGCGTCACCCGTTCCCGTGCCGCCGCGTACACCTCGTCGCGGTAGCCGAGACGGTCGACGAGACCGGTGTCGAGCGCGACGGACCCGGCCAGCGGTCCGAGATCGATCAGACGCCGAACCCGGTCGGTGGACAGCCCGCGTCCCTCGGCGATGCCGGCCACGATCTGGTCAGAGCTGGACTCGATGATCCGGCTGACCGCCTCCAGGTGCGCCGGGGTGAAGTCCCACTCCACCAGCGTGTTGACGGCGTTCTTGTACTCGTACCGCTGGCCGATCTCGACGGAGATACCGAGCCGGTCGAGCGCTCCCCGCAGGAACGGCGCCTCCATCCCGAGACCGGTCAGACATCCCATGTTTTTGGCTGTCAAGCGGCGAGGTTGAGTGTTACGGTCTGTGGCCAGGCGGTTGCTTCTTTGTAGGT
>NZ_CDXDOS010000152.1:0-8211 GCF_978021245.1 Frankia sp. CoBUL1 | reverse complement strand
CCCAGGGGTTCCCCCGCAGGCACCCATGCCCCCGCCGATACCGATGCCCCCGCCGATACCGATGCCCACACCGACACCCATGCCCACACCGACACCCATGCCCACGCAGGCACCCATGCCCCCGTCGGCCCACGCGACCGCGTCAACGCCGCTGCCACCGGCCGACCCGTGGCGGCAGGCCCCACTCCCCATTCCGGCGACGCTCCAGGATCCGACCGGTCCGACCCGGCCTGACCGCCGACGAACGGCCCGCGGCCTCCGATGGCGGCGCCGGAACTGATCCGGCACACCAGCGACGTGACCCGGGCCACCGTGCCCACCGGCCAGCAGCTGAAGGCCCTGACGGCGAGCGACGCCACCGCACGGGCGGCGATACCCTCCGACCGTGCGCACGCCCCACCTCCTCCGCCGTCTCCCATTCCGGCGGCTCGCCGCAGCTCTCGCCGCCGCGGTTGTCGTCGGCCTCGGCCTGAGCGGCTGCGAGCGACCGACTCCCCTGGTGACCATGGAGTCCGGGGGACACTTCGTGCGGACGAACGCCGCGCAGTACGAGCGGGACGGGACGGTGATCCAGAAATCGGTATCACCGCCGCACATCACGGTCAGGCCCGGAAGCGCCATCAACATCGACGTGCCGACGTCGGTCGCCGACCGCGGCTACTTCCTCGTCCTGGGCAGGGAGCGGGTGACCGACAAGATCAGCGAGACGCACTACCGGTACGTTCCCGCCAAGAACACGCCTGCCCTGCTCGTGGTGTTCGCGCTTCCCGAGGCGGGCAGCTCCAGCGACCAGGCGTCGGGAAGCTGGCCGTTCCTGGTCACCTTCAAGCCCTGACCCACCGCCGGCCACTCCACCGCCGGACCGGAACCAACGACCCGCGCACACCAGCCCCCGAACGGGGATACACCGTGCGCGCAGCGTGCCACACCTCCCCACCGGGACCACGCAGCGTCGTCCGCGATGCTAAGGTCCGGCAACAAGTCCGATTTGCACCCCATCGAAAATCCCGCGCTGTTACCCAACCGTCCGGTGCGGTGGTGTTCGGGTAAATCGACCGACAGCATGCGACAACAGACGAGGACGTCCCCAGATCATGATCCGGACCTGATCGTGAGCCGTACCCTGATCGTGACCGCGGTGACCGCCGAAGCGGACGCGGTGTGTGCCGGCCTGATGGGCAGCTGGTCGAGCGGTCGGACCAGAACCCCCGTCGGACCGGGCAGCCTGGTGTCCCCCGAATGGGACCGCCAGCTTCTCACCACCTCCACCCTGGGCCCCTACGTGGGCCGGCGACGCGGACCGGTGACGGTGCTCGCGGCGGGCACCGGCGGCCCGGCCGCGGCGGCGGGCACCGCGGTGGCATTGTCGGTGGCGAGCGCGGCGGGGCAGCCGTTCAGCCTGGTGGTGGCGATGGGGATCGGCGGTGGGTTCCGCGGCTGGGCGGAGATCGGGGACATCGTCCTCGCCGATCGCATCGTCGCCGCCGACCTCGGCGCGGAGTCCGGCCTTGACGAGGAACCGCCCGCTCCGCCGATCGGCCGCATCAGCGAGATGGACCGCAATCTCGGGTTCCACAGCAACGGCGCGCCGGCACCCCGCGGCCTCGCCCACTCGTCGAACCCCGCGGGGTCGTTCCTGAGCCTGGAGGATCTCGGGCTCGGTTCGTCCACGGTGGTCCCGGATCCGGACCTCGTCCACCGCCTGGGCACGGTGCTCGACGTCACCGGTCGGCGGATCGTCACGGGTAGCGTGATCAGCGTGTCGACGGTGACGGGCACCGAGCGTCGGGCCACGGCGCTGACCGAGCGGCTGGACCCGGTGGCGGAGTCGATGGAGGGGTACGCCGTTGGGGTGGCCGCCCGGGCCTTCGGCGTCCCGGTGGTGGAGATCCGTACCATCAGCAACACGGTCGGGCGCCGGGACCGGTCCGGCTGGAACCTGCCGGTCGCGCTGGCCAGCCTCCGCACGGCCGCCGCGGCACTCGTCACCCACCCGGACGGTCTGGTGACGGCCGCACCGGTGGCCACCGCGAACGACGTCTCCACCACGATCCCGGCCGGGCACCCGGGTGCCCGCGGCCACCACGGGAACAGCGGCCACCACGGGACAGGAGAGCACTGAGATGGGTGCTGGCCGGGCGACCACCTCGAACCTTCCAGGTCCGCTCTCGCTCGCCATCTCGCCCTGCCCCAACGACACGTTCGCCTTCCACGCCCTCGCGCACGGACTCGTCCCGGGAGCACCCGAGGTGTCGGTGACCTTCGCCGACATCGACGTCCTCAACGCCCGGGCCGCCGACGGGCGGGATGACCTCGTCAAGGTGTCCTATGCCGCCCTGCCGTGGCTGCTCACCGGGTACCAGCTGCTGACGGCGGGCGGGGCCCTGGGCCGCGGCTGCGGCCCACTCGTCCTCACCGCCGGGCGGTCGGACCTGCGCGGTGCCCGGGTCGCCATCCCCGGCACCCGCACCACGGCCTACCTGCTGTTCCGGCTGTGGGCGGCCGACGAGGGCGTGACGAACGTCGACGTGCTTCCCTTCGAGAAGATCATGCCCGCCGTCCGCGATGGCGCGTATGACGCGGGGCTCGTCATCCACGAGTCCCGCTTCACCTACCCGTCCTACGGACTGACGGCGCTCGTCGACCTCGGCGACTGGTGGGAGGGCCAGACCTCGCTGCCCATTCCGCTCGGCGCGATCCTCGCCCGCCGGGGGCTGGACGGTCCGGTGCTGTCCGCCGCGGTGCGGGCGAGCGTCGCCGCGGCCTTCGCCGATCCCGCCGCCAGCGCCGACTACGTCCTCGCCCACGCCCAGGAGATGACGCCCGACGTCGTCGACGCCCACATCCAGCTGTACGTCAACGAGTTCAGCCTCGACCTCGGCGACGAAGGGTTCGCCGCCGTCGAGGCCCTGCTCTCCCGCGCCGCCGACGCCGACCTCGTCCCCGTGCTTCCGCGGCCGCTGCGCTGAACCGCAAGCCCCCTCGGAGGGTCCTGATGGCAGGATGGAGACGTGAGTACCGATCAGATACCGGCTGTCGGCGTCGCGGAGCTACCGGTCGAGCTTTCCGCGGACGGTGCCCCGCTGATGGTGGACGTGCGGGAGCCCGACGAGTGGTCCGCCGATCACATCGCCGGCGCGCTGCACATCCCGATGAGTGAACTGGTCGCCCGGCTCGACGAGGTTCCCCGGGAACGCGAGGTCGTCGTGGTGTGCCGCTCGGGCGGTAGGTCCGCCGCCGTCACCAACTACCTCAGGCAGGGCGGCTGGCAGGTCCGCAACCTGACTGACGGGATGCCCTCCTGGCAGGCGCACGGCCGCCCGATGGTGAGCGAGAGCGGCGCCGCGCCCACCGTCCGCTGAGAACCGCCGGCCGACCCCGCCGGGCCCGGGCCGACCCCGCCGGCTGCTCCGCATTTCTCGGATGATTCAGCGCCGCGGGCTTCCGGTCAGCCGCTCGGGGTCAGCCCCAGTGCCGGCTGGTTCGGGCACTTCTGGAGAACGGCGCGCATCGCGTCCGCCTCCGCCTGGACGACCCACAGGCGGTAACGGGCCTTCAATCCCACCTGGCGCGCGACGTAGGGGCACTGCTCCCCCGGGCTCGGCGGCAACCATTCGGCGGCGTCGTGATCGCTCTTGCGCTGATTCGTGGGACCGTCGACGGCCAGCAGGTTCTCCGGATCGTTGGCGAACTGGAGCCGTTCCCGAGCGGTCCAGTTGAGCGCGCCGGTCCGCCACGCATCCGCCAGGGGGACGACGTGGTCGATCTGCACGCTGGCAGAGTTCCGTCCACGGTCGAAACGGATGATTCTGGTGGTGTACGGATCCCGGAGCTCGCCGGTCAGCACCGTGCAGCCGTCCGATCTGCGGATGGTGGTGCTGCGCAGATCTCGCCGCAGAATGTCGTTACGGGTGTCACACCCGTTGTCGTCGATGTCCGACCAGGCGGGCCCGAACTCGTCCCGGCGGTACCTGGGAGAGTTGTCCTCCGCTTTGATCGGAAGGGTGGCGAGCAGCTTCAGCGCCGAGCCGCTGGCGGTCGGGGCACCAACCCGGTTGGACGTTCCAGTCTGGTCGGAAAGGTCACTGCAACCGGTCAGGCCGCCGACGAGGACGAAAACGGCGAGGACGGCGAGGGCCGCGGCTCCGCCGGGTCGACCGGGCCGACCGGGTCCGTGACGATCTGGACCGACACCGCTTCTTCGCACCGGACTCCCCACCTCGACGGTTCGGAACCCGTGGGAAGTGCTCGCCCCGCTTCGGGTCCGTTCGGATCGAGGGTGACATTAACTGGAGATCGGCCCGCCGGGTTGGTCGGCCACCGTCAGGGGACGGGAACGCGGGCTCCTGCGCTCACCGGATTGTCGTGCAGCTCCAGCTCCTGGGCCGTGGCGTCCCGTGGGATGTCGAAGACCATGGTGCCCGCTCTGAGGTCACCCGGGTTGATCGAATCCCACAGATCCTCGTTACTCAGCTGGAAGCGGGCGAGGAAATCGGCGCTGTGCCGGCCGCCGCCGTCCCACAGAAACTGGGATGAGGTCACCAGCGTGCGGGTGGAGTCGCCGATGTTGCGCACGGTCACGTGGGCCAGGCAGAACTGGCCGTCCGTGTGCCGAGCGAGCAGTCCGTCACCGAGTTTGGTCTGCCCGCATCGGAAGGAATCCACGATGAACTCGAGCTGGCCATCCGTGACGGGGCGGCTCAGGCCGCTGGCCGGACCCGGTGCCGTGCTCGGACCGGTGGAGCGCGACGGGACGGTTGTGGCCGCCGACTGTTCCGCGGAACCATTTTGGCCGCTCTTTCCGGGCAGGCTGACCACGACCGCGATGGCGATCAGCGCGCCCAGGACGATGACGGTGATCCAGACGAGTCGCCTGCGATCGAACCCGCGGGCCGGCGGCGGCTGGGTGAAGGACGGGTACGGCGCGCCGGGCTCGCCCGGTACCGGCCCGTGCCGATCGGGAGGCTGGCCGGACCACGGCCCCGGCGGTGCGCCGGGGACCTGCCCGCCCATCCGCTCGCCCAGCTGGGCGGGCCGCGGGCCGGGGCGTCCCCTCGGGCTGTGCGCGCCGGACTGCCCCGGTGGTGCCTGGCGTGGTTGTCCCGGTCCCTGGCCCACCCGGGCGGCGGGAGCGCCCGCGTTCCAGTGGACCTGACGCGCGGGAGCCGAGGTCGCCGGGCCGATCCGGGTCGGGGCGGCGCGGGGCACCTCGCCGGTTCTGCTCAGGAGCTCCTCGGCCTGACCCATCGCCTCGCCGATGGCACCGGTACCGCGGGAGGGTGGCTGCGCGATGAGCCGCAGCAGCAGGTCCCGGGCGCTCGGCCGGTCGTCGGGATGCTTGGCCAGGGCCGCGCTGACCAGGCCGACCAGCGGCTGCGGCAGACCGCGCAGGTCCGGGGCGGACCCGACGATGCGCATGCCGAGGTCGATGTCCGTACCGTCGCCGAACGGGTGGCGGCCGGTACCAGCGTAGGCAATGAGGATGCCCCAGGCGAAGACGTCCGCCTCCGGACCGATGGGCTGGCCGTGCACCTGCTCGGGCGCCATCCACCCGGCGGAGCCGAAGCCCCATGCCGTGGGCTTCGCCTTCGCGCCCTCAAGGGCCTGCGCGATCCCAAAATCGATCACGCGTGGCCCGGACAGTGAGAGCATCACGTTGCTGGGCTTGAGATCCCGATGGACGAGGCCGGCGCTGTGGATCGCGGTAAGCGCCGTCGCGACCCCCACGGCCAGTCCGGTCAGGGTCGACGAGGTCAGCGGGCCCTTGTCGACCTGCATGTCCAGCCGGACGCCGTCGATGAACTCGGTGACGAGGTATGGCGCGGGCGCATTCGGATCCGCGTCCAGGACTTCGGCGGTGCAGAAGGGAGCGACCTTGCGTGCCGCTTCGACCTCGGCCCGGAACCGGCGGCGGAACTCCTCGTCGGCGGCCAGGTCCGGTCTGATGACCTTGATGGCAACCCGCCGTCCGGCCCGGTTCCTCGCCAGGTAGACCGTGCCCATGCCGCCGACCCCCAGCCGGCTGAGCAGAACGTAGGGGCCGACCGACCGGGGCTCGTGTGGATTGAGCGGATCACCTGGTTCGGAGCGGCCGGGACCCATGCGCGCGGCGTTGTCGGCCACGGTCAGCACCGCACGGCTGTGATCATGACCGCTGTCCACTGCTTGTCACACGAATGCCTCTCGAATCCCGATCCGACGCCTCGTTCCGACCGCCGATCCGTGCCCTCCACCGATCAGCGGAGGTGGGACGGCCCTCGGCGATGCCACCGCGGCCGGCGGCGGGGCTGCTCATGGTTCGGTCTGGTCTACGTTCGCAGTCTGCCGCACTGCCAACGCTTCCAGTCGCACGCGGGCTCCCCGCCGACGGGACCGGTCGGCTCCCCGACAATGCGTTGCCGCCACGGCGCGCAGGCCGCAGCGGATGAGGCCGTAACCGAGGAGGCATCGTGAACCGATGCGTACCAGTGTGGCCAATCTGATGAAGGGCTCGATCTCGGCTCATGCCCGGATCCCGATTGATGTGGCTGGCTCGGTCGGTGTCGCTGTTCTGATGGGAACAGCGGATTCGACAGCGGATTCGATGGATGCGGATAGGGTGACCGTTGTGCTGGCGGAAACGTGACATCCGGTCCGTCCGAGCCCGGCCCACGCGGGGTCGACGGCCCCTGGCTGCTCTGCCCCTGGTGCGGTGGCCCGGTGCCACTGACCCACCTGGCGGCGTCCGACGAGGAACCGGGCGCCCAGGTCGCGGTGTGCACCGGGTGCGGCCGACGGGTCGGTTTCCTGCCGCCGGCCTAGACCTCCAACTCGTTGGCTACGGCGTGCACGACCTTGGCGACCCGCTGGGCGGTCCGCCGGTCGGGATACCGGCCGCGACGAAGGTCCCGCTGCACGTCGTCCAGCACCTTGATCATTTCTTCGACCATGCTGTGCAGCTCGTCCGGACTGCGCCGCGCGGCCTGGGCCGCAGCCTTGGCGACCGACGGCGGGGCGGTCAACAGCCGGACCGACAGTGCCTGGTCGCCACGCCGCCCGGCGGCGACGCCGAACTCGACCCGGTCACCGGGTTTCAGCCGGTCGACCCCGGCGGGCAGGGCGGCCTTGTGCACGAAGACGTCGCCGCCGTCGTCCCGGCTGAGAAAGCCGAAGCCCTTGTCGACGTCGAACCACTTGACTTTGCCGGTGGGCACGGGCGACCTCGTTCTGTGTAACGACAGGACAACGCAACGGAAGATGAGTGATTCCCAGGCTATCCGTCGGCCGCACGTCGCGTGCGTCTTCGGTAGCGATCGGCTGTCGGGTGCGCCCATCTCCCTCCCGTGACAGTGGCCTGGCCCACCGTTCCGCACACATCCTCGTAGGCTGTCGCACGTGTCGGCGAAACCCTCGTCCCGGCAGGTCGGACCCGTGGCCGGCGGTGCGGTAAGCGAGGTCATGGCTCCGGTCGCGACCCCGCCGCCGGTGACCTGGGCGGATCGGCTGGTCCGGATCGGGGCCGTGCTCTTCGGAACCGGTCTGGTCGCCACGGCGGCGGCGGTGATCCCCTTCTTCCTGGGCGCCGAGAATCTGCCGACCTGGCTGAACGCCGTCGCCGGCGGCGGACTGACCATCGGGTTCGCCGTGGCGCTGGTGGGGGTGCTCGCCGCCGCCCGATCCCGGATTCCCGAGGAGAGCGATCCCGATCTCTATGTGAACAACCCACATCCGCCCGACCACGGGGCCCGCAGGGATGCCGATCATCCCGGGGACGCCGACCACCCCGGGGACGGCACCGGTTCGCGGACAGATCCCGTCACCCGCTCCCGGTAGTTCCTTGATCTCACGGCCGGGGGTGCGGACCCCCGCCGGGCCGACCGCGTCGCGGCGTCAGCCCGGCTGTCGTCGGCGCCGGGCCTCGTCGACCAGCCAGGGCGGGAAGTCGGCCAGCCGGGGGAGGACGACGTCGGCGCCGGCGGAGAGCAGATCGGCGGCCGAGCAGGGCCCGGTGGCGACCCCGACAGCGAGAGCACCGCCGTCGCGGGCGCCGACCATGTCGCCGACGTGGTCACCGACGAAGACGTCCACGCGGTGGGCGCGCAGGGCCTCGCCCTTCGTCTGCGCGAACCGGGCTCCCTCCACCACGTCGGCGGTGATGCCGATCCGGTCCAGACTCGCGCGGGCCAGTGCCGTGCTCTTCGCGGTGACGACCACTACCCGGCCGGCTAGCCC
>NZ_CDXDOS010000151.1:0-8259 GCF_978021245.1 Frankia sp. CoBUL1 | reverse complement strand
GCCAAGCGGTGCTCTGCCTGGCCGGGCTCCCCGGGAATACCCCATCCACTGCTGCTCAACGCCGAGGATTGGCCGGAAGGCGAAGAGTGCGTTCCACCGCACGCCGGCAGCCGGGCGTCCATCAACGAAGTGATCGAGGCAGAACGTTGTGCGTTGAAAGGGCCGTGCGCAATCGTGTACCCGGTCGACCTGGCGCCATGCCATGCGCGCCGTCGGGTAACTGTCGGCTGTCCGTTCACCATCTCTGACCGCGGAGGCGCAATGCTTTGTCGTCCGAGCCACCCCCGACCTGCCGTCACTCGCCCTTGGAGTGGGGCGGATGCGTGACGACCGAGACGTCTTCCGGCGGTTGACCGATCTGTTCGAGTCCGGCTCGGTGTCCTACCGGATGATCCCGCATCCGCCCGAGGGTCACACCGACGTCGCCAGCCGGCTGCGTGGCCACCCCCTCCAGCAGGCCGCCAAGTCCCTCGTGGTGCGGGTGGCAACGGGCAGGCGTTCCCGGCGCTACGTGCTCGCCGTGGTCCCCGGTGACCGTCGGGTCGACCTGAACGCGCTGGCCGACCGGTATGGCGGCCGAGAGGCCTCGTTCGCCGCCCGTGAGGTCGCCGAACGTCTGGCGGGTAGCGTCAGCGGATCCATCACCCCGTTCGTCTTCTCCCCCAAGCTGGACCTCATCGTCGACGAAGGCCTGCTTATCCACGACGAGATCTACTTCAACGCCGGACGGCTCGACCTGTCCGTCGCCCTGTCCGTCTCGGACTACCTGCTGCTGGCCCGGCCGACCGTCGCGCCCATCGCCGCCTGACGCCCTGGGCGGCCAGGAGCCAGCGCCCCGGCCCGTCGCACTCGGCACTCCTTCGTAGACCGCCGGACCTCCGGACCGCCGGACCACCGGCGAAGGATGGGTACCGGAGCTGACCGAGATCGATCTCTGCCGCGAAGGGGGCCGAGATCTTGACCATGCCGGTGAACCTCTTTCCAGCTGGGCTCAGCGTGCCCTGGGCTCTCCTGGGCTCTCCGCGCCACGACTGTTTGCGGGGTGCGGACAGAGCCACCCGCAGTGAGCTTCTACCCAGGCGAGCACAGCCGATCCCGACGATCATGCCCACCCCGCCGGTCGCCAGTTACTGATACATAATCCTAAGTAAGGTTCACCTAAAGCAGGTTAGGCTAACCTCCGTCTCTGGTACGTTCCGTGAAGCCGGCTACGCGGCGGACCGAAAGGAATCGGACGTGTGGGGTGATGTGCTCCCGAACCTGCTCATCGGGCTGCGCGAGGGCCTCGAGGCAGGCTTGATCGTCTCGATCCTGGTCGCGACGCTCGTCCGCGCCGACGAACGCTCCCGCCTGCCGCTGGTGTGGACGGGCGTGCTCGCCGCCATCGCCCTGTCGGCGAGTTTCGGCGCCGTGCTGACATTTGCCGCCGCGTCCATGTCCACGGCGGCGCAGGAGGTGTTCAGCGGGATCCTCAGCCTCGTAGCGGTCGGTTTCGTCACCATGATGATCTTCTGGATGCGGCGGTCGGTCCGCGCCCTGTCCGGCGAGATCAAGGGCAAGGTCACCGCTGCGCTGGCACTCGGGCCCGGCGTGCTGATCCTGACCGCTTTCCTGGCGGTGGCCCGGGAGGGTCTGGAGACCTCCCTGTTCATCTGGACGACCACCCGCGGCGCCAGCGAGTCGGCCGGTCCGTTGATCGGCGCCGCGGCCGGGCTCCTCATCGCCGCCGGGCTGTGCGCGGGGATGTACTACCGCGCCGTGAAGATCAACCTGACCAAGTTCTTCACGTTCACCGGCATCGGGCTCATCGTCGTCGCGTCGGGTGTCGCCGGGTACGGTCTGCGCGACCTCCAGGAGGCCGGTGCCCTCCCCGGCTTCGACACGGTCCTGTTCGACCTGCGGACCACCTTCGACCCGAGTTCCTGGTACGCCAGGCTCGTCGAGGGCGTCTTCAACATCACTCCGCGGATGACGGCGCTGCAGGTCACCGGCTACCTGGCCTACCTGGTGGTGGTACTGGCCCTGTTCGTCCGCGGCACCCGCGCCCCCCAACCAGCACAGCCAGCCCAGCCAGGAGAACCGGCCGCCGTCCCCGCCGCCAAGAGTTCCGATCGCACGCCGGCCCCGACGCCCCCGCCGGCCCCGACGGGAGCGTCGGCTGGCCACCGGCTGCCGCGGTGGGCGCTGCCGGCCGCCATCGTCGCGGTGCCGGCCCTCGCCGCCGGCGCCACGATCCTCGCGCTCGGCCCGTCGTCCAGCGGCGGCAGCGGCGGGACGATCGAGGTGACCGGCGGCTCCTGCGCGGCAGGCTGGGCGGCGCCCCGGCCGGGCAGGCAGACGTTCACCGTCCACAACGGCAGCGCCCAAACGGCGGAGGTCCGCCTCATCGACCCGGCGACCGGTGCCATCCATGCGGAGATCGAGCTGCTGGCGCCCGGAACCACCCGAACCCTGTCGGCCACCATCGGCGGGGGCACCTATGCCTGGGAATGCCTGCCGGACGGCGGTAAGCGGCTGCTGTCCGCGAGTCAACGGGTGGCGGGCGCGGCCAGCGGGGCCGCCTCCATCCTCCCCGTGACGGCAGAGACCATGAGCGGCCCGCTGCGCGGCTACCGCGCCTTCGTCACCGTCGGCCTGGTGACGTTGCAGGGCAGCGTCGACAC
The DNA here is from genome assembly GCF_978021245.1 of Frankia sp. CoBUL1. Classification (NCBI taxonomy): domain Bacteria; kingdom Bacillati; phylum Actinomycetota; class Actinomycetes; order Frankiales; family Frankiaceae; genus Frankia; species Frankia sp. CoBUL1. The sequence goes on along the minus strand of NZ_CDXDOS010000151.1, from coordinate 5,596 downwards.
GCTGCGCGCGGACGTGGAACACGGCGACCTGGACGCGGCCCGCCGGGACTGGCTGCCCGCCCACCTCGACTACGAGCGCCTGGGCGCCGCCTACGGCACCTTCGGGGACTTCGACTCCAAGATCAACGGACTGCCTGCCGGGCTGCCCGGCGGAGTGCACGACCCAGACTTCACCGGCTTCTACCGGATCGAGTACGGGCTGTGGCACGGTGAGTCGGCCGCCTCGCTGGCCGCGTCGGCGGTCGGGTTGTCCAGCGACGTAGCGGGGCTGCGGGCGGCATTCCCCACCCAGGAATTCGATCCGAACGACCTGGCCCTGCGCACCCACGAAGTGCTGGAGAACACGCTGCAGTTCCAGCTCACCGGCGCCGCCGATCAGGGCAGCGGCACGGCTCTGGCGACCGCGAGCGCAAACGTGGACGGCACCCGGGAACTGCTCACCGTGATCGCGCCGGTGCTGCAGACCCGGTCGCCCGCCGCGCTGACCGCGGCCCGCCAGCAGTTGGGCGCCTTCGGCGCGCTGGTGCGGCGGGTCGGCAACCCACACGGCACCTGGATCCCGCCGGGACGGCTGCCACTCGCCGACCGGCAGAAGCTGAACGGCAGCCTGGGCGCGCTGCTGGAGACCCTCGCACCGATCCCCGACATCCTCGAGATCAGGAGTACCGGATGAGCCCCGGGTCCGACGGCGGGCGGATGGGACGCCGCTCCTTCCTCGCCGGAGCCTTCGCCGCGGGCGCCGCGGCCGCGGGCAGCGCCACCACCGTCGCGGCCGGAACCGGCGCTGCGGTGCTCACCACCACCGCGCCGGCCGCCGCGGCCGCCAGCGGAAGCTCCGACGAGGTGGTTCCCTTCCGCGGCGTGCACCAGGCCGGGATCCTCACCCCGCAGCCGGCCGCGGCCATGTTCGCGTCCTTCGACGTCATCGCCGACGACCGGGCCGCGCTCACCGACCTGTTCAAGACGATCACCGCCCGGGCCCGGTTCCTCACCGCCGGCGGTGCTCCGGCCGACCTGGGCACCGTCGCCCCACCGTCGGACAGCGGGGTCCTCGGGCCGACCGTGCCCCCGGACGCGCTCACCGTCACGGTCGGGGTCGGCGCCTCCCTGTTCGACGACCGGTTCGGTCTGGCCGACCGGCGTCCCCGGCGGCTGGCGCCGATGCGTACCTTCCCGAACGACAACCTGAACCCCGCCGACTGCCACGGCGATCTCAGCCTGCAGCTGTGTGCGAACAGCCGGGACACGGTGTTGCACGCGCTGCGCGACATCGCCCGGCACACCCGCGGCGGCATGCAACTGCGGTGGCGGATCGACGGCTTCCACAGCCAGCCCCGGCCAGCCGGCGCGCAGCGAAACCTGCTCGGTTTCAAGGACGGCATCGTCAACCCCGATGTGACCAGCGCCGCCGACATGGACCGGCTGGTCTGGGTGGACGGTGCGGGCGAGCCGCGCTGGACCACCGGCGGCTCCTACCAGGTCGTCCGCATCATCCGGATGCTGGTGGAATTCTGGGACCGGGTTTCCCTCAACGAGCAGGAAACGATGATCGGCCGGCGACGGGACACCGGGGCACCGCTGGACGGCACCGCGGAGACCGACATTCCCAACTACGCCCGCGACCCCAAGGGCACGGCCATCCCGCTCACCGCGCACATCCGGCTCGCCAACCCGCGCACCGCGGCCACCGACAACTCCCGCATCCTGCGCCGCGGCTTCAACTACGACCGGGGAACAGACAGCAACGGCAACCTCGACATGGGCCTGGTCTTCTGCTGCTACCAGCAGGACATCATCCGGCAGTTCGAGGCGACGCAGACCCGGCTCATCGACGAGCCGCTCGTCGACTACATCAGCCCGACCGGTGGCGGCTACTTCTTCGTGCTCCCCGGTGTCCGGGACGCGAGCGACCACCTGGGCCGGTCGCTGCTGGCCTGAGCGCCGTCGCTGCTATGGGCCGCGGCCCGGCGGTGCGTGATCACCTCGATTGGCACCGCCTTGCCCCTTGCCCGGCCCCCTCTTGCCCGGACCATTGACCGCGAGACCTGGCCGACCGCAAGACCTGGCCGACCGCGCCTGGGGACGGACGGCCGGGCCGCCGCGGGTGAGATCAGGCCTCGGGTGAGATCAGGCCTCGGGTGAGATCAGACGGTGTGCCAGGGGCCGGTGACGGCGTAGGCGATGCCCGGGTCCTGGGTGGCGACGAACAGGTAACGGCCGTTGGTGGAGAAGCAGGAGCCGACGAACTCCCGGTAGATCTTGTCGGCACCATCCTGGAACAGGATCTTGTTCTGGGCGAAGACGAAGGGGCTGCCCTGGCGGTCGAGACCGACGACGTAGTTGAGCCCGTCGCCGTCCTCACACAACAACGCCCCACCATGCGGGGTGATGCACAGGTTGTCGGGCCCGTCGAAGACTCCGGGCGTGTCGTAGTCGTCCGCGGCCTCGTGGGACGGCAGCAGCGCGACGAGAGTCAGGGTTTCGGCGGCGGGCTGGTACTTCCACACCTGGCCATCGTGGACGGTGGGGGGCAGCGCGGGGTAGCTGACGGAGGCGGGCAGGTCGGCCTTCTTGGCATAGCTGGCGTTGATCCAGGCCGCGTCCCGGGCCCAGAAGGCGCCCTCGAACTTCTTCGACCGGGTCACCCGGTCGGGGCTGGCCGCCGCCAGGGTGGCGGGGCGGCCCGGGTAGGCGAACTGCTTGCGGATCGAGGGCGAGGCGTCGGTCCCGTCCGGGTCGGGAGCAGGCACCGGCACCCACTTCACTGTCAGGCTGGTGCCGACCTTGGTGATCTGGGAAAGGTCGTCGATCGGGTTGCCGGCCGCGGTCCAGGCCTGCAGCGCCTCCAGGCAGCCGCCCGCCGCGTAGTCACCGAACTGGCCCGTCGCCCGGGTCGGGCGGAACCGGTAGAGCAGGCCGTTCGGGCCGCTCGCGTCCTCGGTGAGGTAGGCGAAGTTGGTCTTGGGATCGACCGCGACCGCCTCATGCGCGAAGCGGCCCAGCGCCGTCAACGGCGCCCCGGTGGTGCGGCGGCCCAGCGAGTCGACCTCGAAGACATAGCCGTGCCGCTTGCCACCACTGATGATCGACTCTGTTTCCTCGCACGTCAGCCACGCACCCCAGGGGGTGACCCCGCCGGCGCAGTTGCGGATCGTGCCGGCCAGGCTCACGTAGCGACGCTGCACGTTCGCGTTGACGTCCAGCACGATGTTCGTGGTGCCACCGAACGCGTTCGTGGCCGACCCGTCGTACACCGCGGCCCCGGTGGTCTTGGGCACCACCGGCGTGAACTGCGCGCCCGGGTTCACCGCGTCCTGCTCGTGGTTCTGCACCAGAATCGTCCCGCCCTGCGTCCCAGGAAACGAGCCGGTGCCGTCGAACTTGGTCGGGTACGGCGGGCTACCCGGATCGTCGAGCCGGTCAAACGGCTCGTTGTAGGGCGCCTGACCCCAGGTACCGGCCTTCGCGATCACCTTGTAGTGGAAGCCGGCGGGAAGATCGAGCTTGCCGGCCGGGTCGGCCACCAGCGGCCCGTAGCCTCCCGTCGCTGCGCCCACCGGGCTCGCCGCCAGCAGGTTGAACGCTTCGGCGGACAGGACCACCACGGCCCCCGCCGCCGTGCCGTGCCGGAACAGATTACGTCGTGTCAACTCGCTCATGACGCGCAACCCTAGGAACGTGATGTTACCGCCCCTTTACGGAAAGGCCAACGTGTCACGGCCGCATCGTGGCCTTGTGATGAGCGAACGGTCCACCGGCCGCGACCGCGCCTCCACCGACACCGCATCGGCCCCTGCCACCCTGTATTCCCGGCGGGGGAACCCGCCTTACGCTCGACCTGATGCTCAGCGCCGGCTATTTCGCGTCACTCGTCGAACAGCTGCCGGCGAGGCTGGAGGAGTAGGGGCTGCCCCGCCCAGGGAGGGCACATACAGGCACGGAGATTGCCTTCGGCCGGGGGTGGCAGTCCCAAGGTCCCGTCAGAAAGCTTCGTCAGTCCCTGCTGATCGGGGCGGAGCAGAAGGGCATTGTCGAGTCGACGATCCGTCGGTGACCGACTTGAAGGAGCCAGCGTGCCCATCTGGCACATCCGTCCCTACGAGACCGTCGACTACGCGGCGACAGTACGCCTGCTGGAGGAAGTGAGGAGCACCCCGGGCGGCCCGCCCATCAACCTCACCGACACCGTGCTGGCGCTGCGGCACGAACTCCCGGACACCGAGTCCCCCGCGGTGGTCGCCGTCGCGGGCGAGCATCTCGTCGGTGCCGCGGTCGGGCGCAAGGAGGGCGGCCAAGGCCGGGTGCTCACGGTCGCCATCGCGCCCGCCTGGCGTCACCACGGCATTGGTTCCAGCCTGTTGCAGAGCGTGGAAAACCTGCTCCTGCACGCCGGCTGCCGGCGGATCACCACGCTGATCACCCCCGGGCAGCCGGGTGAGGAGGCGTTCCTCAACCGCGGCTTCACCGCTACCGGGCAGGTACTCTATGACAAGCAGATTCCCCTGCGCCCGGCGGACGTCTCCACCGTCGAGCGGTGGGGCGGCGCGCTGCTGAGCGCCTCCGAGTGGTCCAACCTCGCCGGGATGGAGGAGGAGCGCGCGCTCATCGAGAAGCGGCTGCTGCTGCCGGTTCGGGAACGGGAGCTCGCCGAGGCGTACGGAGTCGTCATCCCGACGGCGATGCTGCTGTTCGGGCCGCCCGGCACCGGTAAGACGTCCTTCGCCCGGGCGGTCGCCGCCCGGCTGGAATGGCCGTTCGTCGAGCTGCTGCCCTCACGGCTGGCCTCCGGCGGCAGTGGGCTCGCCGCCGAGCTGCGGTCAGCGATCAACGACCTCATGGGGGTCGAGCGGGTCGTCGTGTTCATCGACGAGGTCGACGAGATCGCCCAGTCGCGCGAGACCCGACCGGAGAACCAGTCCGTCGTCAACGAACTGCTCAAGGCGATCCCGCAGTTCCGCGGGGTGCAGGGCCGGCTGCTGATCTGCGCGACCAACGCGGTCTCGGCGCTGGATCCCGCGTTCATCCGGCCCGGCCGGTTCGATCTCGTCCTCCCCGTCGGACCGCCGGACGCCAAGGGGCGCCGGGTGCTGCTCGATGGGCTGCTGGACCGGGTCGCGAACAAGGAGGACATCGATCTGGACGCCGTCGTCGCGGCCACCGACCTGTTCACGCCGGCCGATCTCTCGGCGGTCGTGCAGCGCTCCGCTGCCGCAGCCTTCCACCGAGCCGCCGACGGGGTGAAGGTCGGCACCGGGGCGGGAGCGGAAAGCGGCGGGGGCGGCCACGGCCCGGCGGTGACCCCGTTGAGCACACAGGACCTGCTGGACGCCGCCCGGCTGGCCCGGCCGACGATCAGTCTTACCGAGCTGGACCGCTTCCGTCGTGACGCGGAGGCCTTCACCCGGATCTGACCTGCCCCGCCCCTGCAGGGACGACCCGCACCCGGATCCGCCTCGCACCCGGATCCGGGTGTTGATAACTTTTGATTTTTCGTAAGTGTTCGGTGATGTCGTGGGAGGGCTCGCCGAATGCCCGGCCGGCGTTGCCGGTCGGGTGCTGTCGGTGAGGCGAGTTAAGGCGCGGGTCCGTCGTGATC